>CALWEY010000075.1 GCA_944377435.1 uncultured Clostridia bacterium
CCCGAAACAAAAAGATTTAGTGCTTCTAAAACTGAAGGAATGATGGATATGGTTGAAGAAGGTTACAAAGAGGCAATAGATAAAATGCCTCAAATTCTAGAGTTATTAAGCAAAAAACCACAAAAAAATAAAACAAAAAAACAGTTTATGGAAGAGGAAGTTGAAGTGAATGGCTAAAACTAATACTAAAAATTATAAGGTAAGGATAATTGTATTTCTCATTATATCTTGTTTGCTTTGTTCCACATTTTTATTTTATCAAAAAATTGAAACATTTATAAATAGTTATTTTAATCCTGTTGTAACGACAGATGTTGAAAACTGTGAGTTAAAAGTGCATTTTATTGATGTTGGACAGGGTGATAGCATTTTGATTGAACTTCCAGACGATAAAATTATGCTTGTTGATGCAGGTCCGGGCGATAGTGAAGACAAACTTTTAAATTATTTAAATTCTATATATTCACAACGAAGTGATAAAGTTATTGACTATTTTGTTATAACTCATCAAGACGAAGACCATACTGGTGGTGCAGATGTTGTTTTTGATAATTATGAAATAATGAATTTTTATAGACCAAATGTATTTACCGACAAAGAGATTGAAGAACTTGGTTACTCATCAGGTGTTGGTAATTGTAATTTTTTGTGTTATAGAACTATGATAGAAAAGATGTATCTTGAAGATTGTGATTGGTTTTTAAATGATGAATACACTAGTATGCCAAAACTTGATGATAACATAAACTATAACATTCAATTTTTGTCGCCTATTGATGATACATACACCGACTCAAATAACTATTCGCCGATTATTATTGTTTCGTATGCAAATAGAAAATTTATGCTTACAGGTGATGCAGAAACAAAAGTTGAAGAACAGGTAATTGAAAAATATAAAATAACAGAACTTAGTTGTGATGTTTTAAAACTTGGGCACCATGGTAGCAATACTTCAACATCTCTTGAATTTTTAAATGCAGTTAGTCCTTTGTATGCTGTAATTAGTGTTGGTGAAGGGAATAGCTACGGACACCCTAATGAAGATGTTTTAGCAAGGGTGGAAGCCGTTGTTGGTAAGAATAATATTTTAAGAACTGATATAAACGGCAATATTGTTATTGGTGTTGACAAAGATTCTAAGATAAATGGTAAAGCAAAATTAAAAATTGCAACCAATAAAGCACCAATAGTGTACACATATATTCATTGGTGGACAGTGGTTGTAGTGATTGAAGGTTTTTGTTTTATAATTATTTTTATTCCAAAATATGGTAAAAAAATATTAAAAAATAAAAAATAATAAATAAAATAGCAAATAAATAAAAATTTGCTATTTTTTATTTTAATTATTTTTTTTATTTTACAAATAATATATATAAACTTTATTAAGTTTTATCGTTATGTTAAACGAAAATGAAAAGTTAATTTTAATGTTTATTATAAATGAGTGTGATGACGATTATAAAGTTTTAGAAACAACAGACTTTGAAGATTTTTTATTGCAAAAAAATATAAAAAGAAAAATAAATTTAAAAAATATTTTAAAACATTTACAAGCCAATAATTTTATAAATATTAGATATTTTGATGATGATAAATATTGTCTTTGTGCAACGCCATTATCTAAACAAATTTTTGAACAAGAAATAATTGAAAAAAACAAATTGAAAAAAATTAAATTAGAAACAATTTTGTTATTTATATTATTTTTTATTTTTGCAATATTCGGCTCATTTTTGGGAACACTTTTATATTATTTAATTATGTAGGTTTATATGTTAGATAAAAAAGAAAAACTTGTAATGTTTTATTTATCATCGGTATGTTTAGATAAAAAAACATATCTTATTTTAACATCTGACCTTGCTGAGTTTGTTTCTAAAAAGTATGTTATCTCAATTGCAGAGTTAAACGATATTATGATATCACTTTGTAAAGATAATTATCTCGATTTTGTTGTGTCTAACAGTAAAAAAGGTTATTATTATTGTGTAAACTTAAAGAATAAAGGATTGACATTTAAAAAAGATTTAAAAAAAGAAAAGCAAGCTTTTTGGGGAATGATTTTAAGAACTTTGCTTTTAACTGTTTTAAGTTTTGTTTTAGGTTTACTCTTAAAGATTATTTTTAAAGGATAATATGGAATATAGAAAATTTGAATTGGTTTCAAAATATAAACCAGCAGGTGATCAACAGCAAGCAATAGATAAACTGTGTGAAAACTTAAACGATGGGTTAAAGTCGCAAATATTGTTGGGCGTTACTGGTAGTGGGAAAACTTTTACAATGGCAAATGTTATTGCTAAGTTAAACAGACCAACGCTTGTTATTGCACACAACAAAACTCTTGCTGCTCAACTTTGTAATGAATTTAGAGAGTTTTTTCCAAATAATAGAGTAGAGTTTTTTGTTTCTTATTATGACTATTATCAACCCGAAGCATATATTGTTTCTAGTGATACCTATATTGAAAAAGATATGGCTATAAATGAAGAGATAGACAAACTAAGAAACAGTGCAACTGCTTCGCTTATGGAAAGAAGCGATGTAATAGTTGTGGCATCTGTTTCCTGTATTTATGGCTTAGGTTCGCCAGAAGAGTATTTTAGAATGCAAGTTTCTATTAGAAAAGGCGACACTGTTTCTCGTGATGAAATAATTAGAAAACTCGTGGACATACAATATACACGAAGTGATATAGATTTTAAACGCTCAACTTTTAGAGCAAAGGGCGATGTATTGGATATTTTCCCCGCAAACAATAGTGAACACGCAATAAAGGTTGAATTTTTTGGCGATGAAATAGATAGAATAACAGAATTTGATGCTGTTACTGGTAACACTATATGTGAACTTAGCCATGTGGCTATTTTCCCTGCAACACATTATGCAGTCGGAAGTGATAAACTTAAACAAGCACTTAGCAACATTGAAAAAGACCGTGATGAAATGTACAAGTTTTTTATGGAACAAGAAAAGTTTATTGAAGCACAAAGAATAAAAGAGCGTGTCAGTTATGATGTTGAAATGATGCGAGAGATTGGTTATTGCAGTGGCATAGAAAATTATTCTAGATATTTTGATGGTAGGAAACCGGGTGAACCACCTTTTACACTTATGGACTATTTTCCAAAAGGGTTTTTAACCTTTATTGATGAAAGCCATATGACAATACCACAAATTAGAGCAATGTATAATGGCGACAAGGCAAGAAAAACAAATCTTGTTGAATATGGGTTTAGATTGCCATCGGCATATGACAACAGGCCATTAAAATTTGATGAATTTGAAAAAAGATTGGGACAAGTAACTTTTGTTTCGGCAACTCCAGCTGTTTATGAAAAAAGTGTGTGTGATGATATTGTGGAACAAATAATAAGACCAACAGGACTTTTAGATCCTATTGTGGAAGTTAGAAAGACACAAGGTCAAATTGAAGATTTAATAAATGAAATTGTAAATATAACAAACAAAAATCATAGGGTGCTTATTACAACATTAACAAAAAAGATGGCAGAAAATTTAACTGAATTTTTGGCTGAAAGACAAATAAAAGTTAAATATCTTCACTCTGAAATAGATACCATGGATAGAATAGATATAATAAACGGACTAAGACGAGGAGATTTTGATGTTTTGGTGGGAATAAATTTGCTTAGAGAAGGACTAGACTTGCCAGAAGTTGAGCTTGTTTGCATTTTAGATGCAGACA
>CALWEY010000076.1 GCA_944377435.1 uncultured Clostridia bacterium
ATATGATGGATATAAGCGAAAGAGTTGTGTCTGAGACAACAAACAACATGGTGTCCAACTTTAACAAATCTGCAAATGAAAAAACAGGTTCAAGAGAAAATCATACAACAATAAGAAATTTAATGGCACCTGACGATGTTGACCCAAATACAGTATGGAAAAACAATTCTGGCAATGCAGCAATTTGGTGGAACATAGAAAGTATTTTCCCTGGTTATTGGGGAAAACTTGAAAATCTTTACAGATACAGTACAGCGAATGGAATGAACAAAGTTGAAAAACAAGTTTATTACAGCAGTATTGCAACAGGTATTGACCTATCATATTATTTTGAAAGATATGGCTATAACCTAGGTGGAACAATGTTTGTTGAAGAAAATGCAAGCACAGCTTTTAAAACAGCAATGCAAAAACTTCATGATGATAATGTTATTGTAGATAATGAATTAAAACTTTGGTATGTCGATAATATGACATATACATACTACCTTGAATATGGCGAAAAACTATCAATTTATAATGATTCGATGAAAGTAAATATTATTTCCGTTGAAAAAACAAATTCTGGTTATAACATTTTATTGCCATATAAAAATAATGTGGCACACTTGGGTTACGAAATATTAGAAGGCAACGAAAATGATGGTTATAAAGTTATAGGTTTTACGAGTGGCAACTATTTTACAGATACTAGAACATACGACAAAAATTACTCCCCTTCTTACAAAGTCAGAGCATTTGACAGAAGATTAAATTGCACAGCTTACAGCGATTTATACACCAATGAAAGCACAAAAAGTGTATGTCGAATTGACGGCGAATATTTTACTTCAATTAAAGATGCAATCTTAAATGCAAATTCTGGCGACACAATATATCTACTTGATGATATAAAAGAAAATGGAATTATAGTAGACAAAAACATTACAATAGAAATAGATCCTTCAGTTAAAAATGATATTACATTTTGCAAAATAAGTTCGTCTAACATCTTTACAGTAAATGAGTCATGCAGTTTAAGTATACTAGGCAACGACACAAATAAGATTATATTTGAAGGATACAATGTCTCATTTTCACAACGAGCAATAGTTTCAAACGGAACTTTGTTACTAAGTAACATAGTTTTTCAAAACTTTACTTCAAATATTTCTGCCGGTGGTGTTTTATACCTTGCAAGTGGCACGGCAAACATACAAAACACTCAATTTTTAAATAATAAAGCAAATGATAATGGTGGAGCAATAACAACATCAAACAGTGTTACTCTTACAATAGAAAATTGCACCTTTAAAAACAATACAGTTGGTGGCAATGGTGGAGCAATGGAATTAAAATGCAAAACAACTGTAACCAATTCAACTTTTATTTCAAACAAAGCTAATAGCGCTGGTGCATTCATAAGCAATGAAAACACGCAAACATTTTCTAATTGTAATTTTGAGTCAAATTCTTCAAGTGGCTTCGGTGGCGTTTGCTTTGCATATGGAACAGTAAATTTTAATGATTGCACATTTAAAAACAACTCGTCTTCTTACGCTGGAATAGTCTATGGTCAAAGTTATTCAAACACAACTTTAACAAATTGCAAGTTAACAAATAATTCAGCTTCAACAGAAGGTGCAACAGTTTATTCAAATCAAAACAGCACAATAAAAATAAATAATTGTGATATTTACAATAACACATCTAAAAAAGGCGATGTTTTATATTTAAACAATGGAACAATAATTTTAAATGTAGACAAAAATAAAATTGAAGGAGAAATGTTTGTAAACACTTCAAAAGTAATACAACTTAACGGCGATGTTTCAAACATGAACATAACTTTAAATACAGGCGACAAAGAGTTTGACTCAACCATTGTTAAAAACAATATAGAATTTAACGAAGATTTTAATAACAATATTAAAATTTCAAACAAATTAGCATCTAAGTATGCACTATATTTAAGCGACAACAAAAAGGAAATAAAATTAACAAAAGCAACCTATCAGATAGGAATTACAGTTGCAGATAATACTACAATAATTGATAAAATATTTACCTATGGCGACACATATGTTCTTCCAGAAGTTAACCTTATGCCAAAATATGAATTTATTTCATGGCAATACAATGGACAAAGTTACAATGCTGGCGACACAATAACAATAAATAGCAATACAAATATTGTTGCAAACTTAAATCAACTTTTGTTTAATTTAAAAATAAAAATTGACAATCAAACAATACTATCCAACAATGTATATGCGGACGAAGACATAATTTCACTATCTACATTATTAGAAAATAAAAAATATAATATTATTGGCTGGTATTATGCTGGCGATAATTATACAATTAACGATAGCATTATATTCGACAAAAATTATGACGAAATAACTGCAATATTAGACGAAAAGGTTGACACCCCAACAACCACTAACCCACAATTACCACAAAATTCATTTATTTTAATAGTTATAATTTGCTCATGCTTTGTGATTTTTATTATTTTAATTTTATTATTTATTTTAATTAAAAAAAACAAAAATAAAAATAAATAATTTTAATGATTTAATAAAAATCCACCAGCCTAGCTGGTGGTTTTTCATATAACGGGTAAAACCCTACTTTAAAGGCAGCACGAAATCGTGCGTAGCCTAACATTGCCTATTGCGAATCTTTGTTATTTTTTAAACGGGT
>CALWEY010000077.1 GCA_944377435.1 uncultured Clostridia bacterium
GCAGCAGAGCTCGAAGCTGAATTTGTTGAACTTGGAGGTTGGGAAGCAGATAGTGAAGCAAAAACACTGCTTAAAAATATTGGCATAGATGAGGGTAGTTTTTACACTTTAATGAAAGATTTAGACCCAAAACAAAAGGTTAAAATTCTTCTTGCCCAGGCGCTTTTTGGCAATCCAGACATACTTGTTTTAGATGAACCAACAAACAACTTAGACTTTAAAACTGTTAAATGGTTGGAAGAGTTCTTATTAAATTTTGAAAATACTGTAATAATAGTTTCCCACAATAGACATTTTTTAAATAAAGTATGCACACACATCTGTGATGTAGATTATGGTCAAATAAATATGATGCTCGGAAACTATGATTTTTGGTATGAAACAAACCAACTTCTTCAAAAACAAGCAAAAGACCAAAATAAAAAAGCAGAACAACGAGCAAAAGAACTTAAAGACTTTATTGCAAGATTTAGTGCAAATGCTTCAAAGGCAAAACAAGCAACATCAAGAAAAAAAGAACTTGAAAAGCTTACCATTGAAGACTTTAAAATTAGTTCAAGACGCTATCCTTTTATTGATTTTAAATATGAACAAGAAATTGGTAAAGAAATTTTAATTGTAAAAAATTTATCAAAAAAAGGTTATTTTAACAATTTAAGTTTTTCGGTTAGAAGAGAAGATAAAATTGTTATTTTAGCAAATAATAGTTTGGCTCCAACAATGCTTTTTAATATTTTAATGGGACTCGACAAGCAAGACAGTGGCACAATAAATTGGGGCAAGACAGTAAAACCAACATATTTAATTCAAGACAACAGAAGCTATTTTGAAAACTGTTCACTAAGTTTAGTTGATTGGCTAAGACAATATAGTAAAGATCAAACTGAAAGTTATATTCGTGGTTGGCTTGGAAGAATGTTGTTTTCTGGTGAAGAAGCATTAAAGCAAGTAAATGTTCTTTCAGGTGGTGAAAAGGTTAGATGTATGTTTGCAAAAATGATGCTTGAAGCGGGCAACTTTATTATATTAGACGAGCCAACAAACCACTTAGATCTTGAATCAATTACCGCATTAAACAAAGGTATGATAAACTTTAAAGGTTGCATGATCTTTACAAGTCACGATCAGGAAATTGTTGAAACGGTTGCAAATAGAGTTATTGAAATTGTTGATGAAAATACAATAATAGACAAAATAATGACATATGAAGAATATGTAAATCAAAAATAAAAACGGAACGCCGTTTTTATTTTTTATAAAAAATAAATTTTTGCAAATACTAAGTGCGGAGGAAAAAATGGATAAAACAATTTGCAAAGTTTGTTGTGATGTTTGTGACTGTGTCCACAATGAAAATGGTTGTATTTGTCAAAAAGAAGAAATTAGTGTAACAAACAACAGTGATAAACATCATTTTTGTGGAAGTTATAAATGTAAAAATTAAAAAAAATTCACCATGAATTTGGTGAATTTTTTTATAAACATTTTAAAATTTATTTTGAAGCATTTTCTCTTTTTTGAAATTTGCCATCTTTTTTCTTTACTGTTAGGTTAAGATCTTGGCTTTCAGCGAGTTTTTCAGCAACTTCCATAGCTTCTTTTTTTGTTTTGCATCTCTTTGAAGCACGAGTTGCTCCTGTCTTTTTAACAACCCATTGTTTTGCTTCTTTGTCATATGTTACCATATATTTTTGTGATGCTTCTTTCTTTGTTTCCATTTCATTTGACTCCGTTTCAACTGATTTTTCTGAGTTTTCTACTTCTTCAACTTTTTCGGTTTTTTCTTCAACCTTTTCTTCGGCTTTTTCTTCCTTTACTGGTTCTTTTTTGTCGTCTTCTTTTGCAGGCTCTTCTACCTTTTTAGTTTTTTCTTTTTTTGCCGATTCCTTTTTTGATGCTTCCGCTTTTGTTTCGGTTGCCTTTTCGTCTTTAGTTGCATCTTCTTTATTTTCTTGTTTTGTTTCAACTTGTGTTTGTTCGTTTTTATCTCTAAAAACAATCAAGAGAACAACGGCAACAATAATTAAAACTATGCAAACAAGAAGTGGCCAATATTCTTTTAAAAATTCCATTTTAATCTCCTTTATATTACTTTTTTAGTATACACTATAAATTGACAATTTTCAATGTTTTTCGACATAATTTTATTAAAATTTTTTTATATATTATAAGCATTTGGAGAGATTTGCTCATATATGATATACTTAGATACAAATCAATGAAAAAGGAGATAAATTTATGACAAACAAACCAGTAAAAGTGGCTTTTATGTATGATTTTGATTTGACATTGTCGCCACGCAATATGCAAGAGTTTTCCTTTCAAAACTTAATTGGCACCACAAAAGAAGAATGGTGGGCAGATGTAAATGAATTTGGTAAAAAGCACAACATGGACGGTGCTTTGTCTATGATGTATAAGCTTATTACTGTTACAAAACAAAAGGGCATAACGCTTAAAAGACAAGATATTGTTAATCTTGGCAAAGACATAGAATTTTTTGAAGGTGTTGAAACATTCTTTAAAAGAATGACTGATTATGCAAAAACTAAAGGCCTAGAACTTAAGCATTACATAATTTCAAGTGGCTTAAAAGAGATTATTGAAGGAACAAAAATTGCACATAATTTTGACAGAATTTTCGCATCTCAATTTGCTTATGATGAAAATGACATACCATTTTGGCCTTCACAAGCAGTAAACTACACAACAAAAACGCAATACATTTACAGAGTTAGAAAAAACGCAATGGACGACTTATATAATGCAAGAAGCGTTAATGAATATATTGAATGCAAAGATGATTTGGTTCCATATTCAAACTTTGTATACTTTGGAGATGGAGAGACCGATATTCCATGTATGCGTACAGTAAGCAAAAAGGGTGGAACATCAATATGTGTATATGCTCCAAATAGCGAAAAATATAAAGAGTGTAGAAAATTGTATTTAGAGCATAGATCAGATTATCTTGCTCCGGCAGATTACAGAGAAGGAACAGAACTTGATAAGATATGTAAAATGCTTTTAGATAAAATTGCAAGTTATATTTTGCAACCGGGAGAAACTAAGTAAAAATTGTTTGTTTTTTATGTATTTTTGGATACAATAAATATAAATATATTTATAACGATAAAAAATACAAATTATTATGTACTTGCTTGACTTAATTTTTTATATTGATTAAAATTGATTAGAAAGGAGAAGGTGGGTGCCTTGAAAAAAACAACAAAACTTGTAATTTCTTTATGCATGGTGGCTCTTTCGCTAGTTGTTTTGTGCTTTGGTGTTTGGGCAGCCACAAATGCAAGTTATACTGTTTCTGGTATGGTTGCTTACGATCCTGCAAATGTAGATATGCGATTTAGCATTGAAGCAAGCATTACAGGTGCAAGTGGCAATCCAGACAGTGATGTTCAAGTTACAAATTCAACATTTAGATACGATAACAGCAGTAATTTAAATTTGTTTTTAGATGATTGGAATATTGGTAAGATATATTTCAAAAAAACATATGAAGACAATGGAACTGTTATTAAAGTGCCTGATATTGTTATAACAATTAAAATAACAAACTTATCAAGCGTTCAGCCAATGTATGTAAAAAATACATGGTCAACAGATGATGCTGGTAAATTTGATACAGAAAGCACCGCCAGTACTAATGCTAAAATAAGATTAAAATTTGAAAAAAGTGTTGGATCAACAGGAACATATCAAAATTCTCAAGAAAATGTTTACACAGAACTTGCAAGTAAAGGTTCAAGTGTAACATATAAACTAACATTTTCATTAAAAGAAAACCGCGAAAATATTTCACCAATCGGTTTTGTATGGAATTATGTTTTTGATGCAGTAGGTTAATTAAAAGGAGAAGTATAAACAATATGCGAAGAAGAATAATTATAGCAACAACTGTTATTTCTATGATTTTATGTCTAACACTTCTTGTGTATAGTGTTTATGCACATTTAAATCAATCTTTTTCTATTTCCAACACAATCGGGTTTAATCCATCTCAAAATGTTTATGTGAGTTTAGATTGTAGCGTAAGCGGAGCAAAACAATTGCAAACAACACAAATCCCCGATGGTTATACATCGTTGGACGAATACTTTGAAGACATGGGTTTTACTCACAAAGAAGAATTTAACAGCACTGATAAAGAATTAAATAAACCACAAACTTTGCAAAATTGGCAAATAAAAGAAAGTTTAGAATTTGTTGATTTTGAAACTCCAATTGTGTATACAATAAGAGTTTATAATTATTCAGACATGGCAATAAGAGTAAGTATATCTGATTATGTTAAATCTACTGAGTTTTTTATTAACACACCATCTAATTCAGTAGTTATTGAAGGATTAAAACAAGGACAAGAACCAAGTAGTGCAGTGATAACACTCACAACAAAAATTGCAGAAAGAACTAAAGGCTTTAATAAAGAAAACAATGATTTTAAAATTGTATTAGAGACCGTAGCATAGTAAAGTTTGACAGAGAAAATTCAATATGATATATTATCGAAGGTTGTTATATTGATTGTAAAAATTACAGATAAATTTTACAAAATTATTTAGACTATTAAGGAAAGATTATATGAAAAAAATTATATCAATTCTAGCAGTGCTAGTTTTAAGCGTATGTTTTATTTTTACGGGTTGTTCTAAACCATTAGATTTGCCAAAGGGCGATGTTTCTTCTAATGGTGGAAGCGTTGTAAGTATTGGAAATTATGTTTATTATTCAAATACATTTGTAGATTACACAACGCTTGTTAGTGGGGATAATACAGAAAAAACTACAAAACATAACGCTATTTATAGAGTTAAAACTGATGATTATGGATATGTTTCACTAGATGATGACGGAAAAATTGAAAATATAGAAAAAGTTTATTCGAAAATGGCAGGCTTCAACAATTCTAATATGTTTATTGTTGACGAATATTTATATTTTACATCACCAAATGTTCATAAGGAACAAAAAACAGGAAACGATAGATTTGATTTAACAACACTTTTTAGAATTAAACTTGATGGAACAGGACTAAAAGAAATATTAACAACTAAAACAACACAAGGTAAATTTTTCTTAGTAACAGAAGAAACTCCTTATCTTTTAATTTTTGATGACAACAAAATATCTAAGTTAGAAATAAAAGACAAATTAGGAAGTGCAGAAGTTTTAGTAGATGATGTTCTTGATGCAGTATTTCCAGAAAAATATGGCATTATAAATGAAGTGTATTATACAACAGACATAAGTGAAGAAGAAAAAAATGCAGGACTAAGTGGAAATTATTTAAATAAATTAAATTTAACAACAGGACAAACAACACAACTTGGAAAACCTGCAACTCAAACTATAACACTTGTTGCATATGAAAATGGAACTCTTTATTATAAATTATTAGATAATAATGGCGATTCATTGTACTATGGAGATACTTTAAAAAGTGGATTTGGTGCAAATCAAACAAAGTATACTCTTGTTGGTGAAACCGATGGAGAAGATAGTGTATCTCAATTTGTTCCAATAAACGAAAACAATGTTGTTTATAAAGCTGAATCAATGTTATTTTTGTCAACAAAATTAGATACAACAACAGCATCATATCAAGTTTTAGTTAGTGAAGATGCATACATTGAATATGTTGAAGGCGATTATGTTTATTATTCAACAGAAAACGGACTTTATAGAATAAGCTATAAAGATAAAACCGTTCAAACATTGGCAGAGCAAAAGAATATAAAACAAGGTTCTTGTGATATTGATGGCGAATATATTTATTTCTATGCAAAACTCGATACAAACACAACTGAAAACTATTACGCATTTAGAGCAAATATAAAAACAGCCGAATTAGGCAGACCAAAATTTGAATGTATAGCAACAGTACTTGAAGAAGATTTGACAGGAGAAACAACAGAAGAATAAAATCTAAGCATCGCTTAGATTTTTTTTAATTTAAAATACGACAATTTTAAAATAAGTATTGCAATACAAATACATGATATAATAAAAACATGGATAAATTTAACGATGTTTTAACAAAATACGGAAAAAGAATGCACAGAAAACAAAAAAGTGCATTTAGAGACTACATTAAAACAAAAGCAGAGAAAATGTCATTTAAGTCAAAAATTGACAAAAGTATTATGGCAAAAAATGTTGTTATGGGTGATATTGAAAAAGCTGATATAATTTTTACAGCGCATTATGATACTCCACCAAGACTGCCTGCGTTTTTTGTTAAACATATGTTTTCATATTGCATATTATTGTGTGGAATTATGTTTTTAACAAATAATTTATTTCCACAAATGTTATTTTATTTAACACACTCAATAGATCTTTTTAACACCGTTTGTAATGTTTTGATGGCGGTAACATATTCATCTATGGGCTATTTGTTATTACATACTATGGGAATGTTGGGCAATGCAAACAAAACAAATTATAATGACAATTCAAGTGGTTGTATTGCACTTTTAAAACTTATGGACAAGTATAAAGATTTGTCTATGCAAGAAAAACAAAAAGTAGCTTTCGTTTTTTTTGATAATGAAGAAAAAGGTCTTTTTGGCTCTTTTGCATTTAGACATAAATATAGAAAAATATATAAAAATAAAACATTTGTAAATTTAGATTGCGTTGGGCTTGGTAAACAGATGAACTTGTATCACTTTGGCAAAACAAGAGAAATTTGTAATCAGTTAAAGGGTATAATGAATGAACAAGGCACATTTAAACCTCAAATAATAAAAAGTTCAATAAATTCTTTAAGTGATCATTATTCATTAAGAAAAGCAAATCATGTGTGTTTATTATCAGTTGATGTAAACGACACAAATTCAATTTATAGTCAAATTCATAGCAAGAACGACTCAAAAATAGATATGACAAATGTTGAAGGAATTGTTGATGTTATATCAAAACTTCCACAAATGCCAAAAATTGAAAAGGCGTGCGAAAGAGAAAATATTAAACAACAAACAAATTGCAAAGTACATCATAAATATGCAACGAAACAATCTTTGAAAGAAAATAGAAGTCAAAAATCAAATTTTAATACTTTACAAAAAATTGAAAAAACACAAGAAGATTCAGAAAACCAATTATAAACATATTCAAATGAATATGTTTTTTTATTTTTGCACAAATGTTAAAAATGTTTCATTTAATATTATTGTATAAAAAAGAGGTTATATGAAACATAACATTTTAATTGTAGGAGCAACGGGAGTTGTTGGAAGAACTGTTATAAAAATTCTTAATGAAAAAAAATTAAAAAATTGCAAATTCTTTTTATTTGCATCAAAAAAATCAAAAGGGAAAAAATTTAACATTTGTGGACAAATATGTGTGGTAAATGAATTAAATTTTGATGCGTTAAAAATTCATTATAACTATGCACTTTTTTGCACAAACGAACAAATTTCAAAAACTTACATAAAAGACCTGACAAAAAACAAAACAGTTGTTATTGATTTTTCTGCACTTTATAGAAAAAAGTGTCCTTTAATAGTTCCAGAAATAAACGCAGATAAAATACAAAATAAAAAAATAATTTGCAATCCAAATTGTTCAACAATTGCATCTGTAATGAGTTTGTATAAAGTGCATGAAATGTTTGGACTAAAAAGAGTAATATATTCAACTTATCAAGCAGTTAGTGGAGCGGGGCAAAAAGCACTAGAAGATATGAAAACCACAAAACAAGAAAACCTTAAAAAATTAAACTATGTAATAAAAAATAATTTAATTCCGTGCATTGGAGAAATTACAGAGAGTTTATATTCGAAAGAAGAAAATAAAATGATTTATGAAACAAAGAAAATATTAAACGACAAATCAATAAAAGTAAC
>CALWEY010000078.1 GCA_944377435.1 uncultured Clostridia bacterium
ATCACTACAATATGCCACCTTATGCAACAGGTGAAGCAAGACCTTTAAAATCACCAGGCAGAAGGGAAATAGGACATGGCGCACTTGCAGAAAGGGCTCTTGTTCCTGTAATTCCAAGCGAAGATGAATTTCCATATGCAATAAGACTTGTAAGTGAAGTCCTTTCTTCAAATGGATCTTCTTCGATGGCAAGTACTTGTGGCTCAACATTAGCACTTATGGACGCAGGTGTTCCTATTAAATCTCCAGTTGCAGGTATTGCAATGGGACTTATAAAAGACACTCAAAGCAATAAAGTTGCCGTTTTAAGCGATATTCAAGGACTTGAAGACTTTTTAGGTGATATGGACTTTAAAGTTACAGGTACAACAAAAGGTATCACTGCAATTCAAATGGATATCAAAATTAAAGGTATTGACAAAAAAATATTAACTACTGCATTAGAGCAAGCAAGACAGGGAAGACTTTATATATTAGACAAAATGTTAGCTGTTATTGATAAACCAAGAGCACAATTATCAAAATATGCACCAAAAATTATAACATTCTCAATCAATCCTGATAAAATTAAAGATGTAATTGGATCTGGTGGTAAAGTAATAAATAAAATTATTGACGAAACTCATGTTAAAATTGACATTGATGATGATGGACAAGTGTTTATTGCAACTCCTGACAAAGAAATGGCACAAAGAGCAAGGGAAATCATATTAGCCATTGCCGAAGATTTTGAAGTTGGTAAAATTTACTCTGGAAAAGTTGTAAGAATAATGAATTTTGGAGCTTTTGTTGAAGTTGCCCAAGGCAAAGAGGGAATGATTCATATTTCAAAACTTTCTTCAAAGAGAGTGGAAAAAGTTGAAGATGTTGTAAAAGTTGGAGATAATGTTCAAGTTGAAGTTATAAAAATTGACGACAAAGGCAGAGTAGACTTTAAACTTGTTGCAAAAGAATAAAATTAATCATATAAATTTAATAAAAAGGAACAATTATTGTTCCTTTTTTTAATTATATTTAACTGCGTGAAAATTTAGTATTGCAAGTATACAATTTATATGTTAAACTGAACTTGTAATAAAGGGGAACATATGCAATTAAAAGATAAAATTTTTGATATTATGGTGGAAGAAAATTTATTTGGCAAAAATTATATAGCCGCCATAAACAAAGTTTCAAAATTATTAAATAAAAATTCTAAAGCAATTATGTTAGAATTTCAAAATTTAAGAGCCGAAGGTTCTATAAAATTTAGCAATAAAAAATTTGTAAACAACAGACCATTGTATAAAGGTGTATATCATTCATCAAGTTTAAATTTAGGATATGTTGAAGTTGATGGGTTTGATAAAAAGTTTGTAGTTGAAAACTGCAATCGTGCTTTAAACGGCGATGTTGTTGAAGTTTGTATAAACGATAATGAGCAATTAACAAGAGCAACTGTATTAAAGGTTCTTGAAAAAAATAAACAAAATATAGTTGGAAGAGTAATAAAAATGCAAAGTGGCATTGTTGCGTTTATTCCAGACAAAAAACAATACGGAGAAATTATTGCACTTTTGCAAGATGAAATTTCAAAGAGTGCAATTGACCATAAATGTATTATAAACATTTCAAACTCTAGTGATAATGTAATATCTGTAGGTAAGATTGAAAAGATTTTAGGTTTAGCAGGTGATCCTATTACAGAGAATATTGCTATTGCGTATAAATACGGATTTGAAAAAGAATTTCCACAAAAAGTAATGAATGAAGTTAAATACATACCAACTACTGTAAGTAAAGAAGATTGTATAGGTAGATTAGATTTAAGAAACAAAAATTTCATTACAATTGACCCTTCAACTTGTAAGGACATGGACGATGCAGTTTATATAGAAAAAACTGCCAACGGATACAAAATATATATTGCAATCGCTGATGTTGCTCACTATGTAAAATTAAATAGCGAAATAGATAAAGAAGCGTTTAAAAGGGGAACAAGTGATTATTTAGGAGACGGAGTTTATCCAATGCTCCCAGAAGAATTATCAAATGGCATTTGTTCACTTAATGAAAAGGTGGATAGATTAGTTAGAGCAACCATTGTTGATATAGACAAAAATGGGAAAATTTTAAATTATAAATTAGCGCCAGCAGTAATAAATTCAAAGCATAAATTAAGTTATGATATAGCCGATGATATTCATTTTAATAGAAATGGTGCTGATAAAAAATATTTCGATATAAAAAATCAAATTGATATGATGTTTAAAGCATCTGACATTTTGGTAAATGTTAGAAAAAATAGAGGGGCTTTATTTATAGAAAGTGAAGAACCAACTTTTAAACTTGACGATACAAAAACGCAAGTTTTAGATATCACAGATCATCACAGCGAATTAGAATCTACAAAAATTATAGAATCTTTTATGATATTAAACAATGAAGTTGTGGGGAAATTTTTCATAGATAACAATGTTTTTACAATGTTTAGAGTGCATGAAAAACCATTGCCTTCTCAAATTGATGAAATAAATGATGTTTTATCTTATTTTAACATGGAACATATTGAAGCAAATTCAATAAGTTATCAAAATTTGGCAGAAAAGATAAAAGGTAACAAATTTGAAGATTATTTAACTGTAAGAATTTTAAGGTCAATGCAAAAAGCTGTATATAGTCCACAAATAATTGGGCATTTTGGTTTAGCATCAAAAAGTTATTTACATTTTACTTCTCCAATTAGAAGATATGCTGACCTTATTGTTCATAGAATTTTAAACTCATATGAAACCGATAAAAAATATTTGCCAACGCTTGAAACTTTAGAGTTCATGGGGCAACACATAAGCGAAAGAGAGAAAAATGCAAATGATTCAGAAAACGAAAGCAATAAACTTATGTATACAATGTGGGCAGAAAAACATATAAATGAAGTTTTAGATGGTGAAATATTTGATTTTAATGAAAAGGGTGTTGTTGTTAAATATAAACTTATTGAAGTATATATTCCATATGGAAATTTTGAAAAAATAACTTCTTGTGGATATAAATTAAACAAAACACATACTTGTATATTAAATAAGGAAACAGGGAAAAAATATACAGTTGGTGACAAAATAAAATTTAAAATTTTATCTGCAAACCGAATTGATAGAACAATAAACGCAACCACCGATTTAACATACGAAAAAAATAAAAACAGCGAAAGTATTAAAAATAAACAAGATGATTTAATTATGTAGTTTAATTAAATTGTTAAAAAAAAGGACAATTTTAATGTCCTTTTTTTGTTTTATGTAATTTTTTTGAATTGTTTAATTTGAAAATAATATATTGACAATTTAAAGCATATCATGTTATATGAAAAAAATATCAGAAAAATTTTTTAGAAATTATGTTGTTAACGGTTTTATATTTATAATGTTTGTGTGTTTGTTTTCACTGTCTTTTTTTGGTCAAACATCAAGTGTTTTTAGTTCAAATACATATTCACCATATTACAAAGGTAATACAAACTCAAATTATGTTTCTTTAATGTTTAATGTATATATGAGAACAGAGTATATTGATGGTATTTTAGAAATACTTGAAAAAACCAACTCAAAAGCTACATTCTTTGTAGGTGGAAGTTGGGCTATTAAAAATAGTGAAATGCTTCAAAAAATTTATGATCAGGGTCATGAAATAGGAAATCACGGCTATTGGCACAAAGACCATAAACAATTAAGCATTGAGAAAAATATGAGTGAAATGACTTTAACTCATAAGGTTGTAAAAGAACTAATAAACTATGATATGACTCTTTTTGCTCCTCCAAGTGGTTCTTTTGGCAACAACACATTAAAAGTAGCACAAGAATTAGGCTATAAAACAATTATGTGGACAAAAGATACAATAGATTGGCGAGATAAAGATGAAAATTTGATTTATAATCGAGCAATAAAAAATCCATGTGGGGGAGATTTAATACTTATGCATCCAACGCAGTGTACATTAAATGCACTTGAAAGTATTATTGCATTTTATACGCAAAGCGGATATAAATTGACAACAGTTTCCGAAAATATTGCATAATAGGACTTGGAAAAAATCTTTTATAGTGGTATACTTTATTTGCATTATTTAGTATGCAAAACTATTATTAAAGAGGAAATTATTGTGGCAATATATAATTTGTCAAACGAGCCTAAAAAACAAGAAAAATCGCAAAAAGATAAAAACAAAACAATAGGAATAATTCTTATTGCTGTTTCTTCTTTTGCTTTTTTAGTGTTACTTACAAGTTTTATACAATTTTTAAAATCATTTTTACTTGGAGTTTTTGGTTTGTTTTCTTATCCACTTTTTATAACAACTTTTGTTATAGGAATGGCACTTATAAACAACAAAAAATATGTTATGACAACTAAGTACATTGTATATTTACTTTGTGCAATTTTTTCGTTACTTTGTATTTTGCATATGCTGTTTATTGATTCAAGTGGAACTTTTTTTGAATATCTAGGAAGATGTTACACACAAAAGATGACTGTTGGCGGAATTATTTGTGGAATACTTACAGCTCCTTTTATATTCATTTTAAATAAAGCTGGTGCTTATATTGTTTTTAGCATACTTTTAATTGTTTTTGGTGCACTGCTTGCAGACTATATTTACTATTTAAATAAATCAGAAAAAATAAAGAAACCAGTAAGTGTAATAAATCAATTACCAAAAATTGAACAACCTAAAACAATTTTAAATACTGAGAAAAAACCTCACGAGCAAGTTAATGTTGTGCTTGATGCTAAACTGCAAAGTGAACCTGTTGATGACTCTGCAAAAAGAAAACTAGGCTTAATTAAAACAAATAGAGAAGACACTTTAAATGTTGAAAAAGAACAAAAACAAAAGGACATTCCATCTTTTGATGATAAAAAATCACTTAAAGAATTTTTGCTTACTCCTGATACAAAAGTTGATTTAAGTAAATATAACGCTAGGTCAATTCCAAAATTTACTGCATCTATGCAAAGTAACATAGAAGCGGTTAAAAACTCTGGAATAAATAGTGATGAAAATAGCATGCCAAATAAAATTGTTCATGATTATTCAACATCATTTAATAACTTTAATACTATAAACGATGAGCAAGAGAAGAAAACATTTTTTGCTCCTGCAGTTGATGAAAAACCAAAAGAAAGTGAAAAATCTAAGGAAACAGATTTTGCAGAAGATGTTTTAGCTTCGCTAATTAGTGATGCTAAAATAAATGCTAATGCTGAACCAATAAAACCCGAAAATAACAGAAGAGGTTTTAGAAATTTAAACTTAGATGAAAATTTTGTCAAACCAAAAGTTGAACAGCAAAAAATAGAAACTAGTTCACTTAAGCCTAAAAAACAAATAAGATACTGTTTGCCTCCACTAGATTTGCTAACTACAAAATCAATGGATCTAAGCGAACTAAATGAAGATGTAATGTTAAAAAGACAACAACTTGAAAATGCGCTTGACACATTTGGAATTCCTGCAAAAGTAATTGAAGTTGTTGTGGGTCCCGCTGTTACAAGATATGAACTTGAAATGCCAGCAGGGATTTCTGTTAAAAAACTTTTAGCACATGCCGATGATATAGCATTAAACTTGGCGGCAAATGGAGATATAAGAATAGAGGCTCCAATTCCTGGTAAAAGTGCAGTTGGTATAGAAGTTCCAAATGAAAAAATTGCAACCGTTGGACTAAGGGATATGATTGCATCTACTGAATTCCAAAATGCAAAAGCACCACTAACTTTTGTTTTAGGAAAAGATATAGCTGGAACTGTAAGATTATGTAATTTAGCAAAGATGCCACATTTACTTGTTGCCGGTTCAACCGGAAGTGGTAAATCTGTATGTTTGAATGCTGTTATTTTAAGTTTAATTTATAAAACATCACCTGATGATGTTAGACTTATTTTAATTGATCCAAAACAAGTAGAATTTTCAATATACAACGGTCTTCCACATTTATTGTTGCCAAATGTAATAACAGACAGTGACAAAGCATTAAATGCTCTTTCTTGGGCAGTTAATGAAATGGAAAGAAGATACACATTGTTTAAAAATACAAGAACAAAAGATATTGTTGAATATGTAAACAGTGCTGATGTATTAGAAGGCAGAAGTGAAAAAATACCATATATTGTAATAATTATTGATGAAGTTGCAGACCTTCTCATGACAGCAAAAAAAGATGTAGAAGAAAAAATTGCAAGACTTGCACAAAAGGCAAGAGCAGCAGGTATACACCTTATTTTAGCAACACAAAGACCTTCTGTTGATGTTATTACTGGAACAATGAAAAATAACTTTACATCAAGAATAACATTTAAACTAATGAGTTTTGCCGATAGTAAAACTATTCTTGATCAAGGTGGGGCAGAAAAATTATTAGGTAAAGGTGACATGCTTTATAAACCTAGTGATGCTAGCGAACCACGAAGAATACAGGGTTGTTTTGTTACTTCAACAGAAGTTAATAATATAGTCGAGTATGTAAAAGAGAAAAACAGCGATTATGACTACGACGATAAAATAGAAAATCAGATATTAAATCCTCCAAAACAAGACACAATGAGTGCTTTAAATGGAGAGGGTGGAAATGAAACAGGATATGATCCACTCATGCCACAAGCACTTAAATGTGTTATAGAAAATGGACAAGCTTCAATAAGTATGCTTCAAAGGAGATTGGTTATTGGCTATCCAAGGGCGGCAAGAATAATTGATCAAATGCAAGAAAGTAACTTTATATCAGCCCAAGATGGAAGTAAACCAAGAACTGTTTTAATAACTATGGAACAATATGAAGAAATGTTTGGTGAAGAATAATGACACAAAAAGAACTATTAGATAAAAGCATAAGTGCAATAAGTCTAGGTTGTGATAAAAACAGAGTAGACCTTGAACATATGCTTGGAAAACTTAAAGATTATGGATTTAAAATAATTAGTGACATAAATGACGCACAAATTATTATTGTAAACACATGTGCGTTTATTTTGCCTGCCGTAAAAGAAGCGATAGACAACATTTTACTTGCATTAAAACAAAAACAACAAAAATGCGAAAAAGTTATTGTAAGTGGTTGTTTAAATGAAAGATATTTAGATGAAATCAAAAAAGAATTTCCAGAAGTTGATTGTTTTTTAAGATTAAAAGATAATGATGATATTGTAAAAATTATACAAAATTTATACAATGTTGAATGTGATGAAAAATTTAGAAGTGACGAAAGGTTGCTGACAACACATAGTCATTATGCGTATTTAAAAATTGCTGATGGTTGTAATAATGGTTGCGCTTATTGTACTATTCCACGAATAAGGGGAAGGTATAGATCTGTTGAAATTGATGATCTTTATAAAGAAGCAAAACAACTTGCAAAGCAAGGCGTAAAAGAACTTATTGTTGTTGCACAAGATATAACAAGATATGGCGAAGATTTATATAATAAAAATTGTTTAATTGATCTTCTTGAAAAACTTTCGAAAATTAAAGAAATAGAATGGATAAGACTTCATTATTTATATCCAGAAAAAATTACAGATGAACTTCTTAAATACATAAATGAAAATGAAAAGATTTGTAAATATTTAGATATTCCACTTCAACATATAGACAATGAAATATTATATGAAATGAATAGAAAGTGTGACGAGAAAACAACAAGAGAACTCATTGAAAAAATAAGAAAAGATTATCCAAATTTCACAATTAGGTCAACATTTATTATAGGTTTTCCGGGTGAGACTAAAAAACAGTTTAATAAACTTTTAGATTTTATAAAAACAGCTAAACTACAAAATGTAGGATTTTTCCCGTTTTGTAGAGAAGAAAAAACGAAAGCATTTTATATGAAAAAACAAATTCCAAACTTCATAAAGAAAAAACGCCTTAAGATAATTGAAAAAGCACAACAGGAAATTGCTGACAATTTAAACAATGATAAAATCAATCAAGTTGTTAAAGTTTTAATTGATGAATTTGATGAACAAACAGGGTACTTTATTGGAAGAGATGAATATAACTCTCCAAATGTTGACTTTTTTATTGAAATAAACGATAATAACAATGTTGAGTGTGGTAAATTTTACAATGTAAAAATTACCGACTATAAAGATAGAATTTTTAAAGGAGAAATTGTATGAATTTACCAAATAAATTGAGCATTTTAAGAATATGTTTTATTCCGTTCGTCATGTTTTTTTATATGCAAAACTTTTGGCAATGGGGAAAAATTGTAGCAGTTGTTTTATTTGTACTTGCTGTTTTAACCGATACTTTAGATGGTTACATTGCTCGTAAATATAATATGGTTACTGACCTTGGTAAACTGCTTGACACAAATGCCGATAAAATTCTTGTATTGTCCGCATTACTTTTGATTATATGTGACAATACTTTGCCAGCACCATATGGTGTAATTGTTGCAACAATAATAATTGGCAGAGATATGGTTATAAGTGCCTTTAGACAAATTGCTGCTACAAAAAATTTTGTTATGGCAGCTGATAAGCTTGGGAAAATAAAAGCTATATTTACAGATATTTCAATGATAATGTTCATGTTATTAGCATATTTTTACCAAATTGAATTAAGTGCAACATTTACAAACATTTTTGCTATATGCTGTTATGTAATGATTGGTATAAGTGTGGTTTTAACAATTTGGTCTATGCTTAACTATATGATAAAAAATAGAAGGGTATTAAAACAAGACTAAAATGGTTAGTATTTATACAGTTTCAGATAAAGCACTTATGGGGAAACAAATAAATATTTTGTCTTCCTATATTGCTGAATGTTTTTTTAAAAATAACATAAAAATTTCAAAGCAATGTATTTTATCTAGTGTTGCTGATTTTAATACTGCAATAAATATTGATGAAGATGTAAAGGTATATTTGTTTCTAGTTGATAAGGCAAATCTAAAATTAAATGAATATATATGTGCAAAATCAAATTCAGTTATAATAGATAATCCATATTTAAAAAATGCAATTTATGACTATTATAGAAAACTAGGGCAACCTGTTGAAAAGGAAAGCGAAAACGAGTGGAAAGTTTCATCACTTGCTAGGGCAATAATAAATAGTAGTGGTGTTACACAAGGGTATTTATTAAATCATAATAACATTATTTATTGTGTTTTACCTAATTTGTATGAAGAAGCAAGACAAATGTTTGATGATGTGGTTCTCGATTTTATAGTTTCAAATCAAAAGAAAAAATATAAAAGTTATACATTTAAAACTTTTGGGTTAACTGAAAATGTTATATCAACAATAATAAGTGAAGAAATAAAAAATAAGGAAAAAGTAACAGTAAATTTATTTTCAAAACCTTACGAGGTTGACATTGTTATAAAATCACTTATAGATAATGAAGACTTAGATAAAATTGCTCAAAAAATACTTTTAAAATTAGACAAATATATATATTCGGTTGAAGATATACCAATTGAAAAGGTTGTGTATAAATTACTTAAATTAAATGAAATAAAGGTTAGTTTTGTTGAAGACATAACTGCGGGTGAATTGTGTTGTAAGTTAAATAGACAGGCAAAAGATGCAAAAAATTACATTGATAACAGCTTAGTTGTATTAAATAAGCAAGCAAAAATTAAATATTTAAATCTTACAGAAAAAGATTTTGATATAGACAATGGCATTTCGCCAAATGTTGCATATGAGATGACAGCACAAATGTTAAAACAAACAAAATCTAATGTTGTTGTTTCTGCAATAGGCAATATTGAAGAAAACAGTAGTGTTCCATATGGCTTGTGCTATATTGCAGTTGGAGATAGAAGAGAAATACATGTATATAAAAATATTTTTAAAGGCAATTTAGAAGATTTGATTGATAGTGTAACAGTTGCAAGTTATTTTTATCTCATTAAAAAATTAAAGAAAAATGATTTTCATTTTGAACAAACTACTGTATAATATAAATGAATTTTGGAGGGAAAATGGACGACAATAAGAAAAAACTTTTGGACCAAGCAATATTGCAAATAGAAAAGCAATTTGGAAAAGGTGCAATTATGAAACTTGGAGATGCACCAGCACAAAAAATTGATGTTATTCCGTCAGGTTGTTTGCCACTAGACATAGCACTTGGAATCGGTGGAATTCCTAGAGGTAGAATTATAGAAATATATGGACCAGAATCATCAGGAAAAACAACAAGTGCGCTTCATGTAATTGCAGAAGCTCAAAAAATGGGTGGAACAGCTGCTTTCATTGATGCAGAACATGCATTAGATCCTGTTTATGCGCAAAAATTAGGTGTTAATGTTGAAGATTTGTATGTTTCTCAACCAGACAATGGAGAGCAAGCGTTAGATATTTGTGATACTCTTGTTAGAACAGCAGCTGTTGATGTGGTTGTTGTTGACTCTGTTGCGGCACTTACACCAAAGGCTGAAATTGATGGAGATATGGGAGAAAACCATGTTGGACTTCAAGCAAGGCTTATGAGTCAAGCTCTTAGAAAATTAGCAGGTATTGCAAATAAGAGCAAAACTTGCGTTATATTTATTAACCAATTAAGAGAAAAAATTGGAGTTATGTTTGGTTCTCCTGAAACAACTGCAGGAGGAAAAGCATTAAAATTTTATGCAAGTATAAGAATGGATGTAAGAAAAGTAGACACTATTAAAAATGGTGATGAAATTGTTGGTAATAGAACAAAAATTAAAATCGTAAAAAATAAACTTGCACCACCATTTAAAACTGTTGAGTTTGATATAATTTACGGCAAAGGTATTTCAAAAACAGGTTGCATACTTGATCTTGCAACAGAAATGGGAATTTGTCAAAAAACAGGCTCATGGTATTCGTACAATGACGAAAAAATAGGTCAGGGTAGAGAAAACGCAAAACTATATCTTCAAAATAATCCTAATATTATGGAAGAAATAGAAAAACAGGTTCGTGAAAAAGCTGGCGTTTAAAAATACCATTTATCATTTTTTGTTTTTATTAAATTTGTATTTTTAACAGGCATAAGTTCAACTATATTACTTTTATCGCTGATAATCTCTGTATTGTCAGCGTAATTTTTTATTTTAGTAATTATAAAATATTTTGTTTTTTTATCTATATCAAAGGTTTGTGTGCACAAGCCTTTTTTGTTTGCAATAACACTTAAAAGTTCTTCTTTATCATTGTTTATTTTATAAAGTTCATAAATTAAGTAATCTTGCGCCGAAAATTCTAACACAGCTTTGTTATTTTCAATTTTTCCTGTAAGAATAGGCGGTTTGCAACTTATAAATTTATTAGATTTTTCCTTTGGTGGATTAAATTTTGAAAATACTTCTTTAATAATATATTTTTCTGGTATGTAATTATTTGCTTTATAAACAACATGTTCATTTTCTAAACTTAATTGGTCAACATTTTCATAGTATATAGAAGTTGGTTGTTCAAAATTTTTTGGTTTGTTTATAGAATAAATATTTTGCATATAATTTTTTACAATATCAGTTGGTTGTCCTCCGCCAACTGTATCTATTTTTTTGTTGTCTACATTTCCTATCCACACTCCAACAATGTCGCTAGATGTAAAGGAAATATTGTAGGCATCTGTGTTGTATGTTTGTCCAACAGTACCTGTTTTTGTTGCCACATCATATCCAAGGTTTCCAAGTTTTCTACCCGTTCCTTCTTTTGCACAAGTTTTAAGCATATCGGTCATAAGATACGCCGAATCTTCTCTTAATACATTAGTTGGATTTGTTATATTTCTATATACAATTTTACCATTTTTATCAGTTATATAATTTATAAATTTAGGTTCATAAAATTTGCCAAGATTAGGGAACACAGAATAAGCTCCTGTTAGTTCTTTTAGTGTTGTCCCGTATGTCATTCCGCCAAGTGCTAAACCTAAATTTGTGTCATTTTCATCAAAAACAATGCCACATTTTTTTGCATATGATTTTGCTTTTTGAGTACCTACATAACTTAAAACTTTAACGGCAGGAATATTAAGAGATTTACTAACACTTTCTCTAACCGAAATATAGCCACTATATGTATCATTTATATTTGATGGCGAATATCCATTTATATCAATTTTTTCATCATTGATTTGAGTGAGTGGGGATATAATATTCTCATTTAGGGCTGGTCCATATACAAGAATTGGTTTTATTGCTGAACCGGGTTGTCTTCTTGCCGAAAATAATTTAATTTTTGAATTGCCTTCGTATGCTTCAATTTGCCCATTAGTTGAAATAGAAATACCTGCATAATCATTTTTGTCTCCATAATAAGATAAACTATTTGATAAATTTTCTTGTTTATCCTTATCAAAGTATGTATATATCTTATATTCTCCTATTGCAATTTGTTTAATTGGCATATTTAAAATTTCACTTGCTTCGTCTAAACATGCAAGGGTATACGAATTTAAAGAATTGTTAGCAAGCTGAGTTATATTTGTTTCAATTTTTGAAATTTTAGCACTATTAAAAGAATCAAAATCAATTTTATTATCTCTTAGCATTTCATTTAAAACAACATTTCTTCTTTGAGTTGTCTTTTCAATGTTTTTAACAGGCGAATAAGTATTGGGAGATTTTATCATTCCAGCAAGAGTTGCACTTTCTGCAAGAGTTAAGTCTTTTGCATGTTTAGAAAAATAGTGCATGCTCGCATTTTCTATGCCATAACAATTATCTCCAAAATATATTATATTTAAGTAATATTCTAAAATCTGCTCTTTTGTTAGGTTTTTTTCAAGTTCTTTTGCCAGTACAATTTCATTTATTTTTCTTGTAAATGTTTTTTCGTTTGTAAGGTGTGTATTTTTAATTAGTTGTTGAGTAATTGTTGATGCGCCTTCTTTAATTTTAAATGCCGTTATGTTTTTTATCATGGCAGAAATCATGCGTTTATAATTTAATCCGTTATGGTTATAAAAATCTTTATCTTCAATAGAAATAAAAGCTTGTGGAGTATAATCGTTTAATGTATTTAATTTAACAAAGTTTGTACCAATGTTTTCATCTTTTATTGGGCAGTTATTTTTGTCGTACATTTCAACATAAGTGCTCGAGTATTTTATTTTATTTATGTCAAATTTTACTTTATCTGAAAATAAATAGGTAAGGCCAATAATAAGTGAAATAGTAGCAATAACAACTAAAATTGCTATCAGTCCTGCTATAAAAATTCGTTTTAATGTCCTTTTCATACCTATTTATTATGAGTATTTATTGTGTAATTATCATTAAATATTAAAAATTTATTTTTTTATTGTAAAAGTATGTTATTATGTAGTATAATACTATGTTAAATGGGAGTAAAAATGCAATATCATATAGTTACATATGGCTGTCAAATGAATGTTCATGAGTCTGAAAAAATAGCAGGTATTCTTCAAAATATGGGATACAAATACACAAATAAAAGGGAAGATGCTGATGTTGTTGTTTTCAACACTTGTGCAATAAGAGAAGGTGCAGAAGATAGGGCGTTTGGTAATATCGGGGCTCTAAAACAGCAAAAAAAAGAAAATCCAAATAAAATTATCGTTGTTTGTGGTTGTATGACTCAACAAAAAAGTGTTGCAGAAAATATTTTTAAAACATTTCCTTTTGTTGATATTATTCTTGGCACACACAATCTTTTTATGCTTGAAAGTTTAATAAAAAGAAAAATAACAAATAGAAAAAGAATTCTTGATTACCTAGACGAAACAAACATAGTTGAAGGTTTGCCTTGTTATAGAACAAGCGGTAAAAATGCTTGGGTCAATATAATGTATGGGTGTAATAATTTTTGTACATATTGCATTGTTCCATATGTAAGAGGCAGAGAAATAAGCAGAAAGAAAGAAGATATTTTAAATGAAATTAAAGAGATAGTAAAAACAAACAATTACGACACAATAACTCTTTTAGGTCAAAATGTAAATTCGTATGGTAGCGATGACAATTCACAAGGGACTTTTAGTGAATTATTACAAGATATTTGCAATATTGATGGCGATTTTAAACTCACTTTTATGACATCTCACCCAAAAGATTTAAGTGATGACCTAATAAAAGTTATGAAAAACAACGATAAAATTATAAAGGAAATTCATTTGCCTGTTCAAAGTGGAAGCAATAAAATATTAAAGCTAATGAATAGAAAATATACTGTAGAACATTATTTAAGTTTAATCGATAAACTTAGACAAGCTATGCCAGAAATTAGAATTACAACAGATATAATTGTTGGTTTTCCACAAGAGAGCGAAGAAGATTTTAATCAAACAGTTAACCTAGTAAAAACTGTTAAATATGATGGTATTTTTGCATTTATGTATTCTAAAAGAAGTGGAACTGTTGCTGAAAAAATGGATGGACAGATTGACGATGAAATAAAAAATAAAAGAGTGAACTATCTTTTAAATTTAGAAAAAGAAATTAAAGCACAAAAGGGGAAATAATGGATTTAAAATCTATTTTAAATTATGAAAAAACATCACCGATGATAAAACAGTACATTCAAACAAAATTTGAATATGCTGATGCTATTCTTTTTTATCGATTGGGCGATTTTTATGAATTGTTTTTTGATGATGCTATTGAGATGTCAAAAGTGTTAGATTTAACGCTTACTGGCAAGGATTGTGGACTTGGAGAAAGGGCACCAATGTGTGGGATACCATATCATGCAGCAGAATCTTACATAAACAAGCTTATTTCACTGGGCTATAAAGTTGCAATTTGTGAACAAACAACAGACCCTAAAAACAAATCAAATTATAAAGAACTTGTAAAAAGAGAAGTTGTAAGAGTTGTAACACCTGGTACAATTATTGATGAAAGTCTGTTAGACGAAAAAAGAAATAATTATCTTGCTTGTATATATGAAAAGGAAAAAAATATTGGTTTTTCTTATATTGAAATAACAACAGGTGAATTTAAAACAATTGAATTTAAAGGCGAAGATAGATATAAAAGTTTAAATGATATATTGGTTAGGGTGTTGCCTTCAGAAATTTTATGCAATAGTGATGAAAATTTTGAGGATAATCTATCTGTTAGGAAGTTGGAACTAGTACCTAAATTTTCATACAAAAACGAAGATGTATATAATTTAAGCGAAGCAGACGCAGTTTTAACTAAACAATTTTCAGCAAATTATAAACAACTTTTTGGATTGGATAAAATGAATCATGCAATAATTAGTTGTGGCGCTTTGTTAAAATATGTAATAGATACACAAAAAAGAGATTTAAGTCATTTAAATTCAATTTCCAAGGTTAATAACGATAAGTTTATGGTGATTGACATAAATACAAGAAGAAATCTAGAAATAATGGAAACATTAAAAGATAGACGAAAAAAAGGATCTCTTATTGGTGTAATGGATAAAACTAAAACATCAATGGGTGCAAGAATGCTTCGCTCTTGGATAGAACAACCTTTATATGATGCAAAAAAAATAAATTTAAGACTTGATAGCGTTGAAGAACTTTGCGGTAAAATTATTCTTCGTGATAGTTTAAAAGAACTGTTCAATAAATTTAACGATATTGAAAGAATATGTGGAAGAATAAGCTATGGAAATTTTACTCCAAGAGATTGTCTTTCTCTTAATAACTCATTAAGCTTATTGCCTGCAATAAAAAATTTAATTTCAACTTGTAATTCAAGTCTAATAAAACAAATATCTCTTGAAATATCTGATTTTAGTGATTTAACAAAAGAACTAAAAGACGCAATAATTGACAATCCTCCAGCACTTACTACCAATGGTGGATTTATAAAAGATGGTTTTAATAGTCAACTAGACGAATATAGAACAGCATACACAAAAGGTAAAGATTGGATAAGTCAATACGAAATAAAAGAAAGAGAAGCAACTGGGATAAAAAATTTAAAAATTGGGTTCAATAAAGTTTATGGATATTATATTGAAGTAAACAAATCTCTTTTAATGAATGTTCCGCTTTATTATGCGAGAAAACAAACGGTTGCAAATAATGAGCGTTTTATTACCGAAGAATTGAAACAACTTGAAGAAAAAATATTAGGTGCAGAAGAAAATTCAATAAGACTAGAACAAAAATTATTCAATCAAATTAGAAGCAATCTTCTTTCATATGTAAAAGCAATACAAACAACATCAATTGCTATCGCTAAACTAGATTGTTTACTTTCATTTAGCGAACTTGCTACTAAAAACAACTACTGTAAACCTAAAATTTCTAACAAAACAAATGTTATAAACATAATAGACGGAAGACACCCAGTTGTGGAAGATATATTAAAAAATGAGCAGTTTATTCCAAACAATACATATCTTGACACTAATGAAAGCAGAACAATGATTATTACAGGGCCAAATATGGCTGGAAAAAGCACTTATATGCGTCAAGTAGCTTTAATTACTCTTATGGCGCATATGGGCAGTTTTGTTCCAGCAAAACAAGCTGAAATTGCCTTAACCGATCGCATCTTTACAAGGGTTGGTGCCAGCGATGATCTTGCACTTGGTCAATCTACTTTTATGGTTGAAATGATGGAAGTTGCAAACATATTAAGAAATGCAACAAATAATAGTTTAATAGTATTAGATGAAATTGGTAGAGGAACAAGTACATTTGATGGTTTATCAATTGCATGGAGTGTTGTTGAATATGTTTCAAATCATATGAATGCAAAAACATTATTTTCAACACATTATCATGAACTTACTGAGCTTGAAAACTTCTTGCCGGGAGTTAAAAATTATAAAATTTCAGTTAAAGAATTTAATGGAAATATTGTGTTTTTGAGAAAAATTGTTCGTGGAGGAGCATCAAGAAGTTTTGGAATAGAAGTTGCAGCGTTGGCAGGTGTTCCAGATGAAGTAATTAAACGAGCGAAAGAAATTTCTAATATGTTGGAACAAAACGACTCTGCAAAAAATTTAGCATTTAAAGCTTCAAAAGACATTGAAGAAACAAAGCAAAAAGATGTAAATTACACCGAAATTATAGGAATATTAAAAGATATAGACATAAATACTATGTCGCCAATATCGGCGTTTGAAACGCTATGCGACTTGGTTGCAAAAGTAAAATAAAAGGATAGGAAAATGGCTAATATCAAGTTATTAGATAAATCAGTTTGGACAAAAATTGCAGCAGGCGAAGTTGTAGAAAAACCCGCATCAATTGTTAAGGAACTTGTTGAAAATAGTATAGATGCACAGGCAAAAAATATTACTATTGAAATAAAAAATGGTGGTATTGACCAAATTGTAATACAAGATGACGGCTGTGGAATTGATAAAGATGAAATTCAACTTGCTTTTGTAGCACATGCAACTAGTAAACTTCAATCAATTGATGATTTGTATTCTTTAAAATCTATGGGATTTAGAGGGGAAGCGCTTGCAAGTATTTGTGCTGTTTCTATTGTTGAAATGACAACAAAAACAAAAGATGAAGAAATTGGTCATAAACTAACACTAGAAGGTGGAGAGGAAAAAGAATTTAGTGAAATTGCCTGTGTAACAGGAACCCAAATTAAAGTGTCTAAATTATTTTTTAATACTCCCGCAAGAGCAAAATTTTTGCGAAAACCAAAAACAGAAGAAAATGACATAACAAGCTATGTAGAAAAACTTATGCTTAGTCACAGCGATATAAATTTTAAATACATCGTTGATGATAAATTGATATATAACACAACAAATTGTAGTGTTATTGATACAATATACACAATATACGGTAAAGATATAGCTAATAATATGATTGAAGTCAATTACAGTCGTGGAGATTATAAAGTTAGTGGTTACATTTCAAAACCAACTGTTTGTAAAAGTAACAGAACATATCAATCGCTTTTTATAAACAATCGTTACTGTATAAATCAATTAATAAGTGCAAGTATTTTCAATGCTTATGAAACATTTTTAATGAAAGGCAAATTTCCTGTTTATGTGTTGTTTTTAACAATGCCACAGGACAGTTTAGATGTAAATGTTCATCCAAATAAACTTGAAGTTAAATTTGAAAACTCACAATTCATATACAGTTTATTTAATAGTGCAGTATATCAAACTTTAATAAATCAAACGCATATATTAGAAGCTGTCAGTGATGATATAAAAGAAGATGAAAAAACATTACAAAATAATAATGTTGATCTTTTTGAGTTTAATAAAGTAAAACCAAACGAAGGTATTAGTTATAATGATGATAATTCTTTTGAAATAAAAAACAATAACAACTATATTTCAAAAGAACACTTTGTTGATAAAGTATATTTAAAAAGCGAACCAATCGTTTTTGAACAAAGTCCATCTAATTCGTACATTCCAGAAGTTTATGTTGAAGGTATGGAAATTAAAAAGGCAAGTTCTCCATATATATTTGAACAGCAAAAAGACGATAAAAAAATTTATCAAAATTTATTTAGTCCAACAAGAGTAGTAGTTGGTGTTGCATTTAATACTTATATAATTGTTCAGGAAGAAGATACGCTATATTTTATAGATCAGCATGCGGCTCACGAAAGAGAGCTTTTTGATAAGTTTATTGGACAAGTAGAGAGTCAAGATGTTCCAATGCAAGATTTGCTTGTGCCGTATATTTTAAATTTAAACGATGTTGAATACGAATTTATTACGCAAAATCTTGAACTTTTAAGAAGTTATGGTTTTGAAATTGATGAATTTGGAAAAAATTGTTATCGAATAACAAGTATACCAATGCTTTTAAATGGAATTGACCTTAAAGAATATTTTGACAGCATTCTTTCAAATTTAAGTGGAAACATAAAAAAACCGCATGAGGTTTTAAGAAACGATTTTGCTACTATGGCATGCAAAGCTGCGGTAAAAGGCGGGAATAAACTTAGTGACAATGAAATTAACACACTTTTAGACAAACTTAAAGAAAATAACAACACTTTATTATGTCCACACGGCAGACCAATTGTTATAACATTTGATAAAAAGCAAATAGAAAAAATGTTTAGAAGGATAATTTAATGAATAAAATCATTGTTATTTATGGACCAACAGCGATAGGTAAAAGTGATATTGCTGTTGAGTTGGCGAAAAAAATTGATGCTGAAATAATTTCTGCTGACAGTATGCAAATATATAAAAAAATAGATATTGGCTCAGCAAAAATTACAAAAGAAGAAATGCAAGGTGTAGTTCATCATTTAATTGATTTTAAAGATGTTGATGATAGTTATAGTGTTTATGACTTTGTTAATGATTGCAACAAAAAAATAGATGAAATAAAAAAAAGAAACAAAAATGTTATAATTGTTGGTGGAGCAGGTCTTTATATCAAAGCACTTACAGAGAATTATAACTATGGCAATGTAAATAAAAATGAAGAACTAAGAAAACAATTAAATAATTTAAAAACTTGTGACCTTGTTAAAATCTTAAAATCATATAATAAAGAATTAAAGCAAGATGATTTAAACAATAAACAGCGTTTAATTAGATATATAGAAATTGCAAAAAGTGGGACAAATCAAACTAAAAAAGATTTTGATAATAGGTTCATTCTTTTTGGACTATATCAAGACAGAGAAAAACTTTACAACAAAATAAACAAACGAGTTGATTTGATGGTTGAAAAGGGACTTTTGAACGAAGCACAATATTTGTTAAAAAAAGTAAATAAAGACAATCAGTGTTTAAAAGCAATAGGGTATAAAGAATTACTACCTTATTTTAGTGGCGAAAAAGATTTAAAAAGTTGTTTAGATATTTTAAAACAACGAACACGCAATTATGCTAAAAGGCAACTTACTTTTTTTAACCAATTTAAAAACATAATAAAAATAAATGTAGAGACAAAACAACAAGCCGTTATGGATATATTAAAAAAAATCGAGGAAGAAAATGAATAATTACGAAATTTTAAAACAATGTGAAAACAATTTAAAAGAACAATTTGAAATATTAGACGAAATTGCGTTTTTTAATCAGAAAAAAGTGCTTGACGCTTTTAGAAAAAACAACATAGAAACAAGACATTTTGCAGGAACAACGGGCTATGGATATAGTGATATTGGCAGAGAAAGTTTAGCAAAAGTATTTAGTGATGTTTTTAAAACAGAAAAAACATTAGTATCTCCACTAATAACTTGTGCCACGCAAGCATTAAGTATGACACTTTTTGGACTACTTAGACCAAATGACTTACTTTTGTCAGTAACTGGTGGGGTATATGACACAATGTATGAAAACATATTGGGAGTTGATGGTAAAGACAATGGCAGTTTAAAAGATTTTGGAGTAAAATATAAAGAAATTCCACTTGCCAACAACGATATAGATTATGATACTGTAAAAAAAGAAGTATTAAAATTAAAACCAAAAGTTGTTTTTATTCAAAGAAGTAGGGGTTACTCGTCAAGAAGCGCATTCAGTGTTGAAAAAATTGGCAATCTTATAAAAATAGTTAAAGAATTATCGCCAAATTCTATTTGCATGGTTGATAACTGTTATGGAGAATTTACAGAAAAACAAGAAGCAACTGAATATGGTGCAGATTTAATTGTTGGATCACTTATAAAAAATGCAGGTGGGGGACTTGCTCCAACAGGTGCTTATGTATCTGGTAAAGCAAAATATGTTGAAATGGTGGAACAGAGATTTACTTGTCCATCGCTTGGTAGTGAAACAGGTTCATATGAACAAGGTTACAGAATGTTTTTCCAAGGACTTTTTATGGCTCCACACACAACAATTCAAGCAATGAAAGGTGCGTATCTTGTTGGGGAAGTCATGAAATTAAGGGGTTATAAGGTAACACCAGAGCAAAACGAAAGAAGTTATGATATAATTAAATCTGTTACATTTAACACAAAAGAAGAACTAATAAAATTTGTTCAACTAATACAAAAAAATTCACCAGTAGACGCAAATGCGTTGCCACTTCCTTGGGCAATGCCTGGATATAAAGATGAAGTTATAATGGCAGCAGGAACCTTTGTTAGTGGTGCAAGTATTGAACTTAGTTGCGATTCGCCAATTAGAGCTCCTTATATTGCGTATTTTCAAGGTGGATTAACATATGAACATATAAAATGTTTGTGCGATGATTTGTTAAATAATTACTAATATATTTCAAAAATGTCATTAGGTGATATATCAAATAAATTACAAAGAAATACAATTTGTTCGTAATTTAATTCAAAAACACCATTTTCAAAACGGCTATACTGTTGTTGCGTCATTTTTAATTTTGATGCAACTTCTTTTTGAGTATAGCCTTTATTTTTTCTTGCTAGTTTTATATTATTTCCTATGCTTTTTGCTAAATTCATATCAATTATATATCACAAAGTGATGTTTTTTTGTTGGCATACATCATAAAGTGATGTATAACAACATTGAGGTGATTATTATGGACAAAATGCAAGAAAATAAAACTAATTTAACTAAAAAGCAAGCAAGTACCGGTAGTATCGTATTTTTGTCAATTGTTTTAATTATTTTTATTTGTTCAATGCTTTATATGTGTGGTACGCAAGACACAGAAGAACAAAACGAGTCGGTTAGAAAGATTAGAGATATTGTTTACGAAAATTTTATTCCTAATGTATATGATAAAATTTCAAATATTGATTACTATACTGATATTCAATATAGAATAGATAGTTTTGAAGTTGAATTTAATAATTAAATTTCATTTGATAATGCTGGAATAAAATTTGATATAGCGCCAACTGGGGGATTGTACGAAACGACATGGATTTGTTTTTTAGATGTTTATCATGTTACATATCCATTATTTTACATGACTGTTAAATTTTCTTCCTCAATGCAAGCTTCTAAATTGTCAAAAGGAATTTATCTTGTTGATGGAAAGTAATTTTAATAAAAAAAGGAGAATCGGCGGTTCTCCTTTTTTGTTGCGTCTTTGCAACGACAAAGACTAGCTAACCATATTTGTAGATAGGGCACTTTATTATGCCATTTGTGTATGTTAGCGAGTTATTTATATTATGGTTATCGCTAGTTTTTACTTTTGCAGTGGTGGACTGTAAATAAAGATTATAAAATCTCTTTACTCCACGCAAAAGAATTGATTTTTTTAGTGTTGCACTAATATTTTTGCCACAATATTTTTTTCTAGATTTAATAAAATCAATAATAACTACACTAAGCAAACATATTGATTCTATACCATCTTCCAAAGCATTGGCATATGCCATAACCATAATGTCGTAAATTGCAAGTAATGAGTTTGCAACTAAATACACAAACCTAATCTTTTTTACATCTTCATAATATAGTGCAAATGTGTAAAGAATGTAAGTTAATATTGGAATAATATCCCAAATGGAACTAAAATCTAAACAACCTACAACTATAAATGAAACTATAAATAAAAAAGCAATAGGTTTTGGCAGTTGTTTTTGTGTTTTATCATAATGTAACACAAAAAGATACTGACCACATGATAATAATGTGATAAGTCCCGCACCCCATGAATTAACAAATATGAAAGTTAATCCATAAATTATGTCTCCCATAAGTCCTAAAACTAAAAATGTTTTTTTGTTTTTCACTAAGTAGGAAACACATAGTAGTACTGTCGCTGTCATGCCGAAAAGTTGAGTAAAAATAAAACTGACATTTGACATAAAAATATAAAAAAATCCTTTAAATCGCCAAAAGCTTTTTGCCTTGTTACCATAGATTGATTGTTTAATCTTTTATTAAGCATGCCATTGCGTTTATAGAAAAAACTCCCACATTGTAAACAAGAACTCTTGACTTAGATTTCTTATGAAAAAAAGTGCGTCATAAGATATATCAGGACCCGTGATAATGTTTTAGCCACTACATAGCGTTAAACTCGCAACTAGCTAGCGAGGATAAGTCTTTTGCAACACCAACGCGTATAGGGCACTTTTAACAGTCCCAAAACATTATAAATCTATGCCTGATACAATAGTAGTATATCATAAACGCTAAAAAAATGCAACACTCATATAAAAAAATAGTTCACAAAGAACTATTTTACATTGATGACAGTTTATCTCTTATTTTTTCTAACACTTTATTTTCTAGTCTAGATACCTGAACTTGACTAACACCTAACACTTTTGCGATTTCACTTTGTGTTTTGTCTCTAAAAAATCTTAATAAAATTATCTTTTTGTCTCTTTTATCTAATGCTTTAAGCGTTTCTTTAAGCATTAAGTTATCAATCATTTCATCGTGAGAATTGTCCGGATTTAAACGGTCAATTAAAAGCAAACTTTTTGAATCGTCTTCAAAAGGGGTATAAATTGATATTGGCATAATTGCGGAATCCATTATAAACATAACTTCGGCTTCGTCTATATCAAAATGTTTTGCTATTTCATTTGGGGTAGGTTTTCTATAATTTTCTTTATTGAATTCGTCAATATATTTTTTTATCTTTAAATTAAAGGTTTTTATGGTTCTGGAAACTTTAATAGCTCCGTCATCTCGCATAAATCTTTTGATTTCTCCAATAACCATTGGAACAACATATGTTGAAAATTTAACATTAAATTTTTCGTCAAAATTGTTTATAGCTTTAAGCAGGCCGATTGTTCCTATTTGGTATAGGTCATCATATTCAACTCCTTTATGCAAAAATCTTTTAATTAAACTTTTAATTAGGGGAGAGTTTTCTTCAAAAATAATGGTTTTAGCATTTTCATCACCATTTTTTGCTTTTTTGATTAACTCCAATGTTTTTTCTTGGTCTAACACTATTCACCAACAGCTATGTTATTTTGTTTTTTAAAAAACTTTTGCATTTTAACTATTAAACCTTTATTTGTATTGTTTTTAAGTTCTAAGTTATCCATAAAACTTTCCATAACAGCAAACCCCATGCCACTACGCTCTTCATCTGGTTTTGATGTGTAAAAAGGTTCTTTTGCTTTTTCAAAATCTTCAATTCCAATGCCGTTGTCTATTATTTCAATATCTACGCTATTGTCATATAATTTAACTTTAATGCAAACATTTCCCGGAATACTTGGATATGCGTGAACAACGCAATTTGTAACAGCTTCTGATACTGCTGTTTTTATATCTGTTATTTCATCAAGACTAGGATTTGCCTGTACGCAAAAAGCTGCAACGCATGATCTTGCAAAACCTTCGTTTATTGAAAGTGCTTTAAAATTTAACTCCATTTCATTTAATAATTTCATTTATTTCTCCTTTATGATATTTTAGGCATAATGTCATATAAGCCTGTCATTTTAAATATTCTTTCAGCATGTGTTGATGGATTGCATATAAATATGGGAATTTGCTTATCTTTCATTCTTTTATATCTTCCAATTAAAACACCAATACCTGTGCTGTCCATAAAATCAAGTTCGGATAAGTCAATAATAATTTGTTTAAATTTTGGCATGTCAAAAATCTCATCAAGGCTAATCCTTGCATGATATGCTGAATGTTCATCAAGTTCTCCGCTCAAAACAACATATAATGTGTTTTCATAAACTCTGTGTTTAATTTGCATTCTTTGTGCCTCCTTGAAAAAAGTTTAACACTTATATGCGTAAGAAAAATATATAAGAATGTTGCATAAAGTCGAATATTAGATTGAAATAATAAAGTTAAAAGGGTTAAATTAAAACAATCAGATTGTTGATTAAAGCAAAATCAGGAAAATTGAATATAATAAAATATAGGGCAATATTAGGATGTAAAAATCATGTATTTTAAAGGTAAAAAATTTTATAAAATTTGTTTAAAAACTTTAAAAAAACACTTGACAACAATTCATATTTATAATAATATTGATACTGTCGCAAGGTAACGGGGTGTAGCGCAGTTGGTAGCGCACGTGGTTTGGGACCATGGGGCCGGGAGTTCGAGTCTCTTCACCCCGACCACAATATTTAAGGGTCTTTAGCTCAGTTGGTTAGAGCAACCGGCTCATAACCGGTCGGTCCGGGGTTCGAGTCCCTGAAGACCCACCAATACCTAGACAAAATAATGGTTCGGTAGTTCAGTTGGTTAGAACGCTAGCCTGTCACGCTAGAGGTCGTGGGTTCGAACCCCATCCGGATCGCCAATTTGCCTCGGTAGCTCAGTCGATAGAGCAAAGGACTGACAATCCTTGTGTCGGTGGTTCGATTCCGCCCCGCGGCACCAAAGTGTGGGCAATGCCGACACTTAAAAATCAACATTTATATTTCCCCCTTATTATTTGGTAGTGCTAGGTTTTGTTGATTTTCCTAACATGAAAACTACTAAATTATGCTAGTGTGGCTCAACGGTAGAGCAGCTGATTTGTAATCAGCAGGTTGTTGGTTCGATTCCAATCACTAGCTCCAGAAAAACAAGCATTTTTGCTTGTTTTTTTTTGTAAAAATTTAAAATATTTTTATAAAATCATTGACAAGTATATTTTTTTTTAGTATCATTAAAAAGCATGAAAAATGCACAAGGGTAGGTTGCAGAGCGGTCAAATGCAACGGACTGTAAATCCGTCGGCTTCGCCTTCGATGGTTCGAATCCATCCCTGCCCACCATACAAAAATATGCTGAATACCTTATAAACAAAGGTGTTCAGCTTTTTTTATTGTTTGTTATCAAAAAGTTGATTTTTAACTAAAATATGCAAAATGTTGTGCAAAATGTTAAAAAAACTTATCCAAAAACTTATCCAAAAATTGTGTACAAATTATTATATAATTTGATTATCTTTTCTTTGCTTAAATTAAAGTCTATATCCATGTAATTATCTTTTGTAATTTGACTTGTGCTATGTCCCATTTCTTTTGATATTATATAATCAGGTGTGCCAAGGTATAGGTGATTAGTTGCAAAAGTATGTCTAAAATTAACTATACTTTTTTTAATGTTTAGTTCTTTCATAATACTTAAAACTTCTCTATAACAACTTTCATCATCATAACTGTGTATTATATCTAAATTAGACATTATCAACTTTATTGTAGCTTTTGATAATCTAATATGCTTGTATCTTAAAATATTGTTTCTTCCTTTTAAGTTTATTGCTTTTAGAGTGTTGTTTTCAAAGTTGATGTCTTTTTCAATACTTTTAAAATTTAATTCTTTTTTTCTAAGTCCTGTAACTAAATATATTAAAATTATTATTTCTATTGGTTTGCCTTTTATATAACAGAGTAAAGATTGCTGTTCTTCATAAGAAAGTGCTTGTTTATGATTCTTTTTTCTAGGTGATAATATAATCAAGTCATAAGGGTTCTTTTTTATAACTCCATGATTTACGGCACTTTTTAAACATGCTTTCAAATAAAGGTGCATTTTTTCTTTTGTTCGGTTTTCTTTAATATTTTTAAAAAAATTTAATATGTTATCTTTATTGATTTTTAAAACATTTAATTTAAGTAGAGGCTCAAGATAATTGCGAATCTGACATAAGTCTTTTTTTGTACCATTTGAAATAAATGGTTCTTTGTCTTGTTTATACCACTTGTCCCAAAATTCAATAAGTGGTATTTTTGTTTGCTTTGTTGGAATATGGCTACTTAAAAAATTGTTTACTGCTTCGGTTAATTTTTTCTTGCATTCTAATTGAGTTTTTGCGTGAACAGTGATAATTTTATTTTTTATTTGCTTTCTTCCCATATATCTTTTTTCACTGTATTGGTAATAAATATTTTTCAAATCCTCATCTCCTTTTTTTTTAGATAAGGATTTCATGATTTTTTGTTTTTTATTTTCGATTTGTGGAAATTGAATTACATTAAATTTTTTTTTAATTTTTCGATTTCTTCTTTTTCTAATCTTTCTGCCTTCGTTAGAAAGGTTACACATTCCAAAATTAAAGAACCAGCAAATGTTAGCTTTTTTTTAGTTCTTCAATTTTCATTGATCACTTCCTAAATTTTTGTTGTTATGTTGTTCTTCATATTCTCTTTTTACTTTTTCATAAATTTCGTTATACATTCGGTCATACTTTTGTTGATCTAGTCTTTCTCTTTCTTTATACCTTACTTTTTCGTCATGTCTTATTTGGTCATTGCGTTTTGCTTTGTTAATAAGTTTTTGATAATGTACAAAAACGCTAATCGTTATTATCGTAAGGAAAAAAGCTAAAACACTAGTAATTATAATTGATTCTGTTAATCCATTACCACTTTCAATCGATGAAGATATTAAATATGACCCTAATAATAAAAGTGCTATGTACAAAATAATAAAAAACGACATAAAGGCATTCCTTGACATGTAAATGCTATTTAACTCAATTTCTTCTTCTTTTGTATAATTTTTTTCTTTTTCAAATTCTTCCATTATTTACTCCTAATCTTCATATTTTTTAAGTTGTTTATAATCAGACATTATTTGCCTATCATCAGCATTACCAAATGTTTCAATAATACTACACAATGTTTGACATTGGTCATCATTTAAAAATTTGATTTTTTCAATTAAACATTTTTGTGCTGTGCTTAATTGAATTTCATTAGATATTACATTTCTACCGAGCAATTCATCAATACTAACGTTAAAATAGTTAGCTATTTCAATTAACGCTTTATTTGAAGGTTCTCTTGTGTTGTGTTCCCACATAGAAACTAAGGTTTGATTGTAATTTAAGTCTAATGCAAGTTTTTTCTGTGTAATATTGTGAGCTATTCTAATTTCTTTTAATTTCATTTTATCCTCCTATCTTAATAATATAACAAATAGTAATATTTTTCTATATTTTGTTTGTAAAATAGTTGACAAATAGTGAATAATTATGCATAAAATATAACATATAGTAAATATGGAGATAAAAATTGACTCTTAGACAGTTAAGAAATTTAAAAAAAATAACTCAAAGTGAATTTTCAAAAAAATTATATGTATCACAACCTTTGTTGTCTTTTTGGGAACAAGGGGTAAGAGAACCTTCAATTGAAATATTACCCAAAATGGCAAAAATTTTACATATTACGATTGAAGAACTTGTATATGCAATTATCGAAACTAAAAACTCAAAAGATTATAAAAAGGAGGCTTAAATGCAACTAACCGAAATATTTAATTTGTTGATAGACACAAGAGACCATATAGAACATGAAAACGAGGAGTTTATATGTAGTTGTTGTATTGACACAATAAACAATTTAAACAGTGTAATTGATTCATTGGCTGAAATCATAAATCCTACACAAAAGGAGATTTGCAATGAAAGGTAAGAATAAAAAACAGTACATATTGTTTTCAAAAAATGGTGAGTACTTTTTTACTAATTTAAACATGGCAAAGGAATGTCAAAAAATTCATGGTGGATATATATCCTCCAGTAAACTATACAGCACACAAGAGATTGTAAAAGGCACGCCAGATAAATTTATGGTGGAAACTACCATTGCATAAGCAAAAAGTGTCATGTGTGAAAATGGCAATTGTGCCAGGCGTTCCGACATATGACGCCAAAACAATACTCTCAGCATACTGCTATCAGAGTTAAAACTTGGCAGGACAGAGCGATGGTGGAAACTCTATAAATACTATCCACCACCAAAAGAGGTGAGTATGAGCATTAGTGAATTGCAAAATTCAGGCTTTCGTGAATTTGCTCCTGGATATTTAATCAATAATAGTGGGATTGTGTACTCAATAAAATCGCAAAAGATGCTTGCTTGTGCAGTTAATTGGAATGGCTACATAACGACTGAAATTAGAATAAATGGAGAAAGAAAAAGAATTTTCAATCACATAAAGGTTGTTGAAATGTTCGGAGATAAAAATGGCAATCGCATTTATCCAGGGTTAACAAGCTTGTTAAATCATGGAATCAGCATTGACCATGTTGACGGAGATAAATTGAATTGTAGGCAAAGTAATTTAGAACTTGTAGCTCATGCTCTCAATTGTCAAAGATATGCCGACAGTCAAAAGGACAACGATTTAGGATTTTAATTGGTAATAACAAAAAATTGATTTTAAAATCACCCTTTTTCAATTTTTTGTATTACACCAGAAAGGGTTTAAAAGGAGGTGCAAAATTGTAAAATTTTTATTAAAAATCGCACTTAAAATTATACTTATAGTACTAATTTTATTTTTACTAGCTTATGGACTTTCAAAATGCTTTGGAATTGATTTGTTAGAAGTTCTAAAAAATCAAATTTCAAATGGAATAAAAATTTAAAAGGAGGAAAGATGTCTAAAAAGAAAAAAATACTTGGAGCATTGGCAACAATAATTGGTGTTGGAGCATTAGCAACAGCAACATATTTGGCTGTGCCAGAAATTACAAATAAAAGTTGGAGTGAAATGTTAAATATAGGCATAACAAAACCAACACCAGATAATCCAACGAAAGAAGAATATTTGTTAAAGATTAGTGCAGAAAATGTTACATACATATGTACTGACACGACAGGAAAAACCTACACAGAAGAAGAATTGCATTCAAAAAAATGGAATGGCGAAGAACTAACATTTGTTGTTACAGCAAATGAAAATTATTATATTTCTTCTGTTAAAGTTAATGGTGAACCTGTTGAATTAGAAAATAATCAACTTAATGTTGTTGTTGATAAGGATTTGATAATTGAAATCGCACCAAAAGAAATAAAAACATACACTGTTGATATTGTTGAAGATAGATATATAACTTGGCAATTAACAAAGAACGGCGAACCTTTATCTACAGGCGATACAATACAAACTAATGATATATTAGGTGGTAGAGTAATATCTATTACATCAGGATATAAAATTGGCTCATTTCTAATCAATGATGAAGAAAAAGTATCGTTGCTTGATGAATTAGGTAGGTTTGAATATAAAGTTGAGACCTTTGAGAGTGATACATTAAGAATAGCAGGATCAACTGTAAAAGATTTAAGTTCTCGTGTTGTAGATATGACAAAAGATTATTCTTTATCTTATGCTAATGTTAAGTTCTCATATACAAGTGAAGATTACTCAGTTTATTCTATTACGCATAATTATTTGTATGTAGGTCAAGAAGTTAAAGGCACTTTCAATTTGCAAGAAGGTGATATGGTAAATTATATTAAACTAAATGACCAAGATATTGAATTTTCATTGGATAACCAAGAAGTTACATTTACTTTTGTAGTACCAAATGAAGATTTTACATTATCAATTCGAACTGAGTATATGTTACCTGTGCAATATACAATAAATTATGATGAAAGTTTATTCGAAGTTTCATTTGATAATGGTGAATTTGACGGTAAAATCTTAACAATTAGTAGAGATACTTCTACTAACATGAACATGAAACTAATAGTAGATGGGTACACTGACGAGTTCGGTGAATTACTGACTCATAAAATACTTGTTTCATTTGGGGAAAATGAAAAAGAATATTCAAATATAAACGAGCTGTATTTCAATATTGATTCGAGTTTAGGGGCTTATGAAATAACTATTACTTTGGTTGAAACATCGGAGGTTGCATGATGAAATGGGTGCTTAGGACTTTAGGGTTAATAGCACTTGTTCCAATATGTGTTTGGGCTTGGTTTTATTTTGGTTTTGGAATATTGCCACAAACTGTTGGTAGTGTAAAAATAAACAGTTTAGAACTATACGACAAAGAAGAAACAGCAACAGAAGATTCTACATTTGTTTTAAACATCAATTATTATAGCAACAAAAATAACACAGATAAAGCAAAACAACTTTTTGAAATTATGTTCACAACTTACCTAGGTAACGACACAAATAATATATTTTCAAAAGGTATTCAAATTTACGGCGATGATTTGCAATTCGGTACAAAATTTATTGAATCTATTGAAAAGGGCTTTTTAGGTCAATCAGAACATACTTACTGGTACAAAATAGTTCCAAAGCAACAAGCATATTATTATGACCAAAGTTATGAAGGCGAGGAAGATGAACCGTTTTCAATTGCAAATAGTTTAGGACTATCAAATGATTACAGCTTTATGATTAGTGTTGGAACAACACCTTTAAAGTTGAACTTTAAAAATCAAATAAGAATGAAACATAACACAATAAGTTACAGTAAACCACTTTGGAGAGAAGAATATACTTGTTTAAATATAGATGTAAACTATTTTATATATCATATTTTACAAAACACAAAAAGTTTGGATGAGGGAACTCATATTGTTACATTAGATTTGTCTAATTTCTTTGATTGTTATTTATATAACGAAGAAACATTGCAATACGATAAACTTACAGCTGATACTGAATTCACATACATTCAAGCTAAAATCAATGTAAATAATGATGGTTGTACAACTAAAAATCAATCATTATTTAAGAAAATCGCAAACAACGATGAAACAAAATATGATGAATCTAGTAGTAGTAGTTTATTTTGGAAAACAATAAATAATGTTGCCTTATCTAACAAAGATTTTGATATTGATTCAAACGGATATTTAACTTTAAAAAGAGATGTTGCAAATAGACTTATTTTATTTTCAGATATAAGAGTAAAAATTGAAATACAAGTAGATGAAACAACAAAAGGTTTTTCAAAAAATTGCTTTAACTATCTTAAAAAGATTTATTCTATTGAATTAAATTCAAACACTGCAAGACAATTTGGAATTTATAAAACTACACTAAGCGATGATATTATTATCACTTTAAATAATGTTGAATTGGTGGAGGTGTTAGATGTTTAGAGAGTTATTAGACAGATTAGAATACTTTTTATGGTTAGTAATAATTGTATGTTCAATATTTGCTTCTGCCTGGCTTATAACAAAATTCACGGCAAAAAGTTATGATTATGGCGAAATAAAAGATGTTTCTTCTGGACTTGTTTTTTACATTGACACCGAAACAATGGTTCTTTCTCAAATGGAAGATAATTCATATGGAATCAAAAAAACATTTACTCAAATTTATCAAGTAGATAACACTTTTGACGCAGATAAATATAGTTATAGATTTGAACTAAACAACAACCTATTTCCAAACACAGAAATAAGTGCAGGACATGTTAGTTGCGAAATGGATTTAACATTTTTAGATACTAATGGCGAAGATATACTTTCGGACACACTATTTTTAACAATTAACTTTTATTCTGATTCAAGCGAGCTTATTTTAAAAACTAATAGAGAGGAAGCATTAAAATATTGGAATTCGTATTTTAATTCATACGGATTTACATTAAAAGTTTACAAAGAGGAGGCAAAGATATGAAAAAATGGATAACTGCAATAGTGTGCATAATTATTATTACTGCTTTTGGACTTTTAGTTTATTTTAATATAGATGCTATAAAATCTAATTCAACACTTTACACAAAAGAGCAAATGGATGAAGCTTACAAAACAGGTTATAATGATGGACTGAAAAATGAGCAAGATTATATTTATCAAATAAATGAGTTTTCTACAAAGATTAAAGAACTCGAATCTACAATAGATAAATTAACTCAATATGTAAGCGAAAACGAAGAATTAAAAACAACTATAAAAAATCTCCAGTTACAAATTGAGCAATTAAAGGCTACAATAAAATACTACGAGGAATTGATTAAAAATGAAGAAGATAAAAATATTGTTTTTGTTAATTTCTATGTAAATGAAGAAATAGTTAAATCAGTTGCTGTGAAAATTGGAGGAATTGTTCCAAGTACAGAGATACCAGAAATAGAGGAAACAGAATATTTAATTTTTAACGGTTGGGAATATAATGGCGAATTTGTAGATTTAAATACTTTCACAATTGATAACTCAATAGATTTAGAATGTAATTTGACATATTTTTATTTGGTTACATTCAATGTTAATGAAGAAATTATAGATACACAAAAAATTGAAGAAGGTAAATTTGCTAGAGTACCAGACTCACCACAAAAAGATGGCTATGTATTTAAAGGTTGGTCTTTAAATAATTCGATTGTAGATGTCGCATCTTTTTTAATAAATAATGATGTTGAATTTAATGCTATTTTTGAAAATACTAACATTATTATTTATAAAGATATAAATAATCAAAAATATGAGATAAAAAGTGTCGATGATTATTTTTACTGGAAAACCTTTAATTGTCCTGTAGATAAATCATCTATTGTATACATTGAAATACCATCTTGTTTTAATCGTATCAATTTAGGTCAATTTTTTAAAAATGTAGAGCAAATTATTTTGCCTGAAACAATTAAGCAATTAGATGATAATTGTTTTGGTGAATGCAATAAATTAACAACTATTACACTTCCTAAAAGTATTGAAACCGTAGGAAGAAAAATATTTAAAAACTGTTCTTTATTGTCTAGAATTATTATATTAAATCCTGATTTAAATTTACAGGAATATCCTTTTGAGGGATGTGCTTCTATTTTAACTATCGAATATTATGGAAATAAACAACAATGGAATGAAAAAGAATACGATAATTTATACGATTTAAATGACAGTTTAAATGCTAAAAAAATTATTATAGAATGTTTAGATGGTTCAATTATTTATGAATAACAAAATCAAAATACTTGCTGAATATCAATACATATTTAATTTTGTAATTTGGTCAATACTCGTTTTAATCTTAATAGTAACTGTTGGTATTCCTACACTTAACAATCTTTGGCTTATTAGTTTGTACGCGGTACCAGTAATTGGTTTTGCGTACAACACGCCAAGATTTATAGCTTGGGTTTATGCAAAAAATAGAGTAAAGCATGACGCTAAAAAACAAGCTGAGTTTTATCAATGTAGAAGAGTATCGGTTACAGACGGAGAACCAGGAACGGGAAAAACATCGAGTAATATATTTAATGCAAAAAACTTAGCTGAATATAATTGGCACAAACTTCAAATTGAATATGCTTTGCTTTCACCATTTGCCAGGCAAATAGAGAACGGCAAAGATGTAGAAAAGAAACGACACTGGAAAGAAGTTAAAGAAGCTTTTGAATTTTGGGCAAAACATAGTAATTTGCAACCGTGTTTAATGAGTTCAGTGCCTTTAATAGACTTTAAAGGTCGCAAGACCTTGAAGCTTACACAAGCTCATATAGAGCAAAAGAAAAAATCTCCATATCTTTCAGTATGGTTTGAAGATGAAATCGGAATGTCAAATCCCGCTGATGGGAAAAGAGGCAAGAATAAAAATTTGAATATATCCGAAGCTGGAAGATTTATTAGACATCATTTTGATGGCTTTTGGCTTAATACTGACCAAGATAGTGGAAATATAGCAATAGACTTAAAAAGAGTTGTGGCATTAAATAGAACAATGCTTGAACAAAAAGCTTTTTTAAAGCCATTAGTTTTAATGAAAATATACAATTTTTTATGTAATCGTCTAATTGCAAAATTTAAAGATATAACAGAAAAAAATTACAATTGTAAGG
>CALWEY010000079.1 GCA_944377435.1 uncultured Clostridia bacterium
ACTTTTTCGCCCAAATAACTTTCTGCGTCTTGTTTAAGTTTTGAAAGTATCATTGCTGATATTTCTTGTGGTGTATAGTCCTTTCCGTTTAATTTTACTTTTTGGTCTGTACCCATAAGTCTTTTAATTGATGTAATTGTATTTTCGTGGTTTGCAACCGCTTGACGTTTTGCAACTTTACCAACTAATTTTTCTCCTTCTTTTGTGTATGCAACAACTGATGGAGTTGTTCTATCTCCTTCTGCGTTTGGAATAACTTCTGGTTTACCACCTTCCATAACCGCAACACAGCTGTTTGTTGTTCCTAAATCTATACCTATAATTTTTGCCATAGTTTATTTTTCCTCCTTTAATTTATTAACTATAACTTTACTATATTTTATAACTTTATCTCCTAACTTATAGCCTGCCTGATATTCGTCTACAATGACATTGTCAGGTTTGGTTTTATCTTCAACTATGCTTAATGCATGGTGCAAATTAGGATCGAATTTTGCGTTTTGTGTGTCTATTTTTTCAACACCAAGGGTTTTTAATGAGTTGTTTATTTCATTTTCAACCATTTCTATACCCTTTTTGTCCGCTTCGTCTTTAATCATTTGTTTTGCTTTTTTAAAGACATCAAGGCATGGAAGTATAACTTCTATTGCACTTATCATTCCGTCTCGTTTTGCTTGTTTTATATTTTCAATTGACCTTTTACGGTAATTGTCAAAATCTGCTTGTATTATTCTTGCCATGTTTAGATATTCGTCTGCAAGGTTTGGCTTGTTTTCTTGACATTTGCAATCTTTACACTCGCATTCTTTATCAGCATTCTTTTCATCATGGCAATGACATTCTTTATCTTCACACTTGCACTTTTCGTCATGTTCGTGCTGACAATTACAATTTTCTTTATCTTCATTGCAACAAGATGAATCTTGTTGTTGTTTTTGCTTGTTTTCGTCTTTTTGAGACTCTTGTTTTTTATATGCCATTAAAATCTCCTTATTTTGTTTTATTTAGTTCATTCATAACAATTTTTAGTGCCTGTGCTATATTTGCATAGTCCATTCTATCGGGCCCTAAAACTGCTATTGATGCTACCGGTGTTCCCTTTATTACAATTGGTGCTGTAATTAGTGCACAACCTTCCATTTTTTCATGTTCGCCACCAATTTTAACTGTTATATTGTCGGTTGTTGTGCTTTCAACTGCATTTGCAAGTTCTTCTTTATTGCCAAGAAGCGTTAAAATTTTTTTGGTTTGTTTTACACTTTTTTGTTCGTTTTCGTTTAAGATGTTTACTGCACTTTCGCCACGAACATCAATGTTTGTTTTTGAAATGAACTTTCTCATGCTTTCAAGCAAACTATTTACAAGCGACTTAAAGGTTTGAACTTCTCCAAGTGATTTACTAAGCGTGTCACCTTCAAGCATTTCGCCAATTGTTTTTCCTGCAAACTTTCTTGTTAAAAATATTGATGCATCATCACATACTTTTTCACTTGCGTTTGTTTGCATAGAGTTTTTAACAATTCCACTGTGTGTTCTAAATAAAACTAGTGCTTCGTTGTCTATTAGTGGAATAATTTTAACTTCTTCAATTATTAGTTTATCATAACCATTTGCAATCATAACGGTAGGATAATTTGTTGTTTTGCTGATTAGTTCGGCAATTCCTGAAAGAATTTGAGTCAGTGAAGATGTTTCATTGTCTAAAAGGCTTTGAACTTTTTTTAATTTATCTTCCGAAACTTCAAAATCTTCAAGAAGTGTTGAAACATAGTACTTATAACCTTCTGGTGTTGGAATTCTTCCACCAGATGTATGAAGTTGTTTTAAATATCCCATGCTTTCTAGTGCATTGAGTTCGTTTCTAAGTGTTGCTGTGCTTACTTTTGGTATGTGTTTGTCTTGAACACCACTACTTGTTATTGGCGCAGCATCTTTGATGTAATCTTCAATTACACTGCAAAGTATGAAATGCTTTCGTTCACTAAGTTTCATATATCTCCTATTTTAGATTGCTAGCACTCTCCTTTCGATTGTGCTAACACTATTATATGCATAGTGTTACAAAAAGTCAACACTTTTATGCAAAAAATTTTTAGTTTTTTTAGAAAATTTTTTGTACAAAAAAATTATACAGTTTACCCCTTATTTATGATAATAAAAAACTTCTAAACAAGCTTTTAAAACTCATTTAGAAGTTAGTTTTTATTTTTGTGCATCAAACCATGTTTTGCCACTTGAAATACTAACAATTAAAGGAACAGGTAATTTTGCCACATTTTCCATGCAAGATTTTAGTATTTTTTCAACTTTATCAATTTCATCGCCTTTTGTATCTACAATAAGTTCGTCATGTATTTGCAAGATTAGTTTACTTTCAAGTTTTTGCTTTTTTAACTCGTTGTTTACTTTAATCATTGCAAGTTTAATTATATCTGATGCAGAGCCTTGAAGAGGCATATTCATTGCAACTCTTTCACCAAACATAACAATATTTTTATTCCCAGAATTAAGTTCATTTATTTTTCTTATTCTTCCATACATTGTTTTTGAATATCCCGTTTGTTTTGCAAAATTTATATTGTCTTGCATATATTTTGTAACATTTTTATATGTTCCTAGATATTTATCCATAAAAATTTTTGCTTGTCCTGGCGATACATTTATTTGATTTGCAAGTCCATACGCACTTATTCCATAAACAATACCAAAATTTACTGCTTTTGCCATTGTTCTTTCTTGCGATGTGACTTCGTTTAATGGTTTATCAAAAATTTGACTTGCAGTGCTTCTATGAATATCTTTTCCATTTTCATACGCCTTAATTAAATTTTCATCTTTACTAAATGATGCTAAAAGTCGTAATTCAATTTGATTATAGTCTGCCGACACAATTTGACCATCTTTAAATCTAGACACAAATATTTTGCGTAAATTTTTACCTTCTTCCTCTCTCACCGGAATATTTTGCAAGTTAGGTTCGCTTGAAGATAACCTGCCAGTCGCCGTCAATGTTTGATTAAACACAGTGTGAATACAATCACCACTTTCATTTATCATTTTTGTATATGGTTCTAGATATGAACTATTTAATTTTTGAATTTTTCTATATCTTATTAAAAGTGGCACTACTTCATGTTTGCCAATTAAAGAATTTAAAACATCAATACCCGTTGAATGTTTTTTATTTCCTTTATCGCTGAGTCCAAGATTTTCATACAAAACGCTTGCTACTTGTTTTGGCGATTTAATATTAAATGTTGTTCCACAAACTGAGTATATTTTTTGTTCAAGATATGACAGTTCTGTTTGATATTTATCTGCAAGAGCATCTAGTTCTTTTTTATCTACCTTAAACCCATTTTGCTCCATTTCATATAGCACATAAGTAAGTGGCATTTCTATGTTATTATAAACAAAATTTAAACCAAGTTCATTCATTGCACTAATTAAATTTTGTTTTTGAATATAATAGTCTTTTACTTCTATTTCTTTTCCAACTTTTTCTCCTGCATGAACAAGATACATTGCAATCGAAACATCAAAAATGTCGCCTTTTAAATTGTTATATATTTTTTCATTGTAAAGATGTGATTTTAAATCATATGTGATTTTATCTATTTTTTCATCACTAAGAATTGGCAACAATGCGTTTATTATATCTTTTTTTGTTATATTTACTATGTCAAACAAATTTGTTTGTGCTGGCAAATAGAACACATAATCTTGATTTAAACAAAATGCAACACAATTTACAAAATTAAACGCTAAAAAGTCGATTTTTTGGTCTTTAATGATTTTATTTAATTGATTTATATCTTTTAGCGCAATTTCTTCAACTTTTTTTGATTTTTTTTCATTTATTTGTTCGCCGTTTATATTTACAAAAAGCTCATTTCTCTTAAGCAGTGTTTTAAATTGATAATTTTCAAAAACTGATTTTACATCATTATTAAAAGGAAAATCATAACAAAATTCGCTTATATTAAACTTTATATCACAATCAGTTTTGATTGTTGCAAGTTTATAGGAAAGATATGCCATATCTTTCCCAACAGCAAGTTTTTCGTTTAATTTACCCTTTATATTATCTATGTTATTGTATACGCCGTCGAGTGTTTTATATTCTGTTATTAAATTGAGTGCCGTTTTTTCGCCAACACCATTAACCCCTGGAATATTGTCGGAACTGTCGCCCATTAAAGATTTCATATCAACGACTTGACTTGGATTAAATCCAAAAAGTTCTTGCATATTTTGTTTATCTACTTTAACAACTTCACTTATGCCTTTTTTTGTTAGCCAAACCTGAGTTTTATCGTCAATTAGTTGCAAAACATCTCTATCGCCTGAAAGTATGATATTTTCTATGCCTGAATTTTTGCTGACTGTTCCAATTATATCATCTGCTTCAATGCCATCTATTTCAAAGATTTTTATGTGCATTTTTTCAAGTAAATCTTTTAAAATTGGCATTTGACTTCTAAGTTCATCTGGCATTTGTTTTCTTGTGCCCTTATAGTCTTTATACATATCAGTTCTAAATGTATGCCTACTATGATCAAAAGCAACGCAAATATAGTCCGGCTTTTGTTCGATTATAAATTTAACTAGAATGTTTGTAAAACCATAAACTGCATTCGAATATTCGCCTTTATCATTGCTAAGAAGTGGCAAAGCATAAAACGCCCTATTTACTAAACTGTTTCCGTCTATTATCAATAATTTTTCCATATATTTATTATAACCTTAAATTCTTTAATCTACAAATACATTTAAAAAATTGTTACAAATAAAAAAGGCATACTTGAAGTATCCCTCAATTATGCCATTTTACATTTTTTTATTATAATCTTATTGTTGTTGTTAAAAGTTTAATAACCGCTTCTGCGCCTTCTGTTCCATTAAATAAACTTTGTAACCACTGTGGTGCCATTGTTGCAACAACAAATATTACAATTGCAAGCACAATTAAAACAATTACAATAAATTTTATTATTTTTCCGGCCAGTCCTCCAAAAGCAAATAAGCAAAGTAGTGTCATTGCGCCATAATCCACAGCATAATCTACATATGGTTGAATATTTTCTGGAATAGAAAATAATGTATTATCACATGCTTCATTTACCTTTAAAAGTGCTAACCCTAAAACAAAAGCAGTTGTTATCAGCGTTAAAACAAAAAAATACAATCTTTTCATGTTTTTCTCCTTCATTTTATATTATCATATTTTTTATTTTTTGTCTATACCATAAAACTCTAAAACTTATAATATTAGTTTATAATAAATTTAAAAATAAAATTTTATTTATTTATATTTTATTTTCTTTTTGTTTTTTGCTCATTTCTTGCAAGTTTGTTGAATGTTTAACTAATTGTATAATTTCTTTTACAACTATTTCCAGTTCACTGTTTTTGCTATAGTCTGATTCAAGAGCATAATTTATTCTACTTTGATTTATTAGTGTTTTTAAGTATTCCTCGTTTTTATGATCTTTATTATAAACTCCTATCGCATACCCACCATTTTTCATAATCAATCTCATACATGGAATATCCGTTACACTATCTCCAATGTATATCATATTTGTAAAAGGAACAGGTCTATTTTCATGTGGCATTTTATCATTTATACTGTCATCTACAACATTTAATATTCCTTTATTTATTCTATATATATATTGAGTTTTATTTGTATAATTTATTGCAAGTGCTGGCCAAATTGGATGATTATTATTGTCGTATACAAAATAACCTGCATAAATTTCTTTAAAATATTTAGCGATTTTTGTTCCTTCTATCATTTCTTTTAATCCCGAAGAAACAACATAATGTTCAACATCTACGCCCACACTTTTTCCAAATTTATTTATTCTATCAAACCAAGACTCTACACCTTTGTATAATTCTATGTTTTTGCCACATTCCGTTAAATAGTCTTTTGTAAGTTCAATTCCTTTTTGCTTATATGCCTCAACCATTAAATACATATAACCTAAAATTCTATCAGTTTTGTGTATTCTGCAAAAATCGTTGCATTTAACCCAGAACTCTTCATCACTAACCCCTAATTTATCTATATAACCATATGATTGCATATCTTTTGGAGATAGCGTTTTATCAAAATCATAAATTAAAGCAACTTTCGGATTTTTTCCCTTCATAACTCTCCTTTTTTGTATTGCATAAATATACATTTTTATGAATATTTATAATATAAATGTTTTTTTATTTTAATAGACTAATATATAAATATGTTGTATTTTTATTTACAGTTTATATGAACCATTCATAACACTAAATATTGTTTTTAAATCGTCATCATCAGCCGTTTTATTATTATGAAACTTACCACACTTTTGACACTTATAAGTTATAACATATCCCTTTTTGGCAGATGGACTACAACTATATGGCACTAACAATCCTTTGCAATCGTTTTGTCTATCGCCCGGATTTATATCGACATGCAAACTACATAAACATTTATTACAATGGTCTCTTGAAGTGTAGCCAAGTTTTGATACTTTTGCCCCACAATGCACACATATAAACTCATCGTCGTTTTTTTGAAATTGTCTTTCCATGTTTTAAGTTTAACATATACATTTTATTATTCAAAATTTTTTAATAATGTTTTTAAATTTTTGTTGACATGCCGTTTTGCGTGTGCTATCATATCTAAGCATTGTGATGCGGGTGTAGCTCAGTGGTAGAGCCCCAGCCTTCCAAGCTGGTTGCGAGGGTCCGATTCCCTTCACCCGCTCCATACATATGGGTTTGTAGCTCAGCTCGATAGAGCAGTGCCCTTCTAAGGCAAAGGTCGGGAGTTCGAATCTCTTCAAGCCCACCAAAAAAGCACCTTTGGTGCTTTTTTTGTTGCTTTAAGAGATTATGCCTTTGGCATTGTTGCACTTGTGCAACTCGAACTCCCCACAGTTCGCCCGTGCAAAATCAAAAATTATATTTGTTTAAAATAGTTTTAATAAAACATTTGATAAATTTCAATTTTTATAACTTTTGCAATTCTAAATAACGCAATTAGTTTAAAGTTATTTTTATTAGCTAATATTTTGTTTAATGTACTTAAACTAATTTTACATATTTTACAAAATTTATTTTTTGATAATCTATTTTCTTTTATATAATTTTCAATAAGTTTTATTTTTATTTTGGTTTTCATATATACTCCTTTTACCAATTGGTATATTATATTCACCAATTGGTAAAAGTCAAGTATTTTATTACCGTTTGGCATATACTTTTTATGTCAGGAGTATGTATGAATAAATTTGCTGAAAGATTAAAAGAACTAAGAGAAGAAAAAAATCTCACTCAATATCAATTGTCAAACCAAATTGGAATTAGTACTGCTTGTATAAATAGATGGGAAAAAAATTTAAGAATTCCAAACATTGATAGTATTATAATTTTATGTAAATTTTTTAACTGTTCAGCCGATTATTTGATTGGATTAGAAAATTAAAAATTTTAAATATTTTACAAATTTATAAAATAAATGCTAAAATGTTTTAAAGGTGAAAATTATGAGACAAAAATTTATTGATAAAATTTATATGAATGAAGTAACAGACAAAATTTTTTATTGTGAAAAAGACGAAGATCTTAATGGTTATGTTGCAATTAAATATATTAAAGAAATATCAAAACCGATTACATACTATTGCAATGGCAAAAAATATATTGGATTAGATAATGAATATTCTATACTTGAATATGTGCCACTAAATAGAAATTATAATTGCAGAGTTTTTTTTGATAACCTTAATAGAGTATTGCTCTTTTATTTTGACATCAATAATGGTTCAGGCATAGAAAATGATATACCTTGGTATGACGATTTATATCTTGATGTTATTGTTGAAACTCCATTTATAACAGAAAGTTCCTATTATATTAGACTTGATGACGAAAAAGAATTTAAAATGGCAAAAAAAGAAGGTAAAATAAGCGAAGAAGAATTTAATAAAGGTTATAAAATTGCAACAAATCTTATGAATGAATTAAAAGAATTAAAAAATGATATTTTACTTAGATGTCAATTTGATTTATTTAAAATGAAAACTAAATTAAATTTAATTTAAATTATTTTAACTTACCATATAAAATACTTTAATATTGATAAAAAAATTAAAAGTGAAAATCACTTTTAATTTTTTTGCCGTTTATATGTCGTTTTTATAATAATATGCAAATAATTCCACCCTTTCCTTCGTTGACAATTCTACCAAGAGTCCTTCGCATTTTTCTTTGAGCTTCAACAGGCATTGCTTTTATTTTGCTTGACATACCTTCATTTACAAGGTCATTTAATGTTTTCCCAAACATATTTGTTTGCCATACAGCTTCTGGATTTGTATCAAATTCATCTTGCAAATATTTTACTAAATCTTTTGACTGTTCTTCTGTGCCAACCAATGGATTAACTTCTGTTTCAACATCAACTTTCATTATGTGCAAACTTGGTGCAGTCGCTTTTATTCTAACTCCGTATCTTCCACCTTGTTTAACAATTTCCGGACTTTCCAAAACCATGCTTTCATGTTTTGGCACAACTATTCCATAGCCGTTTTCATTTACATCTTCCAATGCAGACGCAAGTTTGTCATATTCTTGTTTTGCAAATGCAAGCTCTTTAATGTATTTAACCAAATGATAATCGTCTTTAATGGTAGTTCCACACTGTCTGGATAAAACTTTATAAAACAAAGTTTGCCTTGGGCGCACTTCAAACTCTATAGTTCCTTCACCCATTTTAATAGCTCCAACTGTAAGTGGCTCAAAATCTTCATTTTCCAAAAAGGCAACATTTGTTTTGTCTATTTGCCCAATCTTTTCTGCTCCTTCACCAAATTTTTTAACTTCTTGTATAATTGCTTGAATAATTTCGTCTGAAGGTTCCAAAGCTTGCAACCAAACTGGCAATTTTACTTTTAATGATTTTATTGGAAATTCCAATAAAACTTTTTCAAAAATATTTTGAATGTCATTTTCCGTCATTTCCTTTACATTTAAGCAAACTGCACAAACGTCATATTTTTGAGCAAGAGAACTAGTTAATTTTTTTGCATCTTCACTTTGTGGATTAGTTGTGTTTACTACTAAAACAAAAGGCTTACCTGTTTGCTTTAATTCATTTACAACTCTCTCTTCTGCATCTACATAACTCGACCTTGGCAAATCACTTATACTTCCGTCTGTTGTTATTACTATACCAATACTAGAATGTTCAGTTATAACTTTTTTTGTACCAATTTCAGCAGCTTCTTCAAATGGCATTTCCTTTTCGCTCCAAGGTGTTTTTACTAATCTTGGTTTGTCATCTTCTGTGTGCCCCATAGCCCCACTAATTAAATATCCAACGCAATCTACCATTCTTACTTTAAGTTGCACATTATCAACTTTTATATTAACAGCCTGCTCTGGTACAAATTTAGGTTGAGTTGTCATTATTGTTTTACCTTCTGCACTTTGTGGCAATTCGTCTATTGCCCTTTCTTTTGTCTGTTTGTTATCTATATTGGGAATAACTAAGTTTTGCATAAATTTAGATATAAACATAGACTTACCACTTCTTACAGGTCCAACAACACCAATATATATATCTCCGTTGGTACGCTTCTTTATATCTTCGTATATTTCGAATCTTTCCATATAACCTCCGATTGTTCGTTAGTTTAATTTATGATGAATTTTTACATATTATGATTAATTAATCAATTTGAAAAAATTTTTTTAAAAAAAATAGAACATATGTTTTGATTTTTGATTTTTAATGTGCTATACTAACAGCATCAAGGAGTAATTATGAAACAATATTTAGTTTTTGGAATATTTTTGTTTATTTCACAAAAAGAAAAAACAACTGCAAAAGAAATTGCAGAAAATTTTGAAATTAGCACAAGAACGGTTTACAGATACATAGACGAATTGTGTATGGCAGGAGTTCCAGTTGTTTCTGAATGTGGAAAAAATGGCGGACTGTATATTCCGTCCAACTTTTCATTAAAAAATTCTATATATTCAAAATATTTAAAAACAAAAAAAACGCTTTAAGGCGTTTTTGAATTATTATACATTATTTTGAATATTTATTTAATTGATTCTCTTTATAATCTTGCAGTACAGTTGATGAAAAATTATATTTATGCAATTTATTTTGTTCGTGTTTTTCTTTTGCCAAAACTATCAATTTGTCAATTAATTCAAAAAATTCAATGTTTTTGTCTTTCCACAAATAAAAAGCAAGTGAGCCGGGAACGGTGTTAATTTCATTTACAAACACATTGTTTTGTTCGTCCACCATAAAGTCTATTCTAACCACTCCACTAAGGTCAAAAATCTTAAACATCTGCTTTGATAAACTTTTAATTTTTTCTATTACATTGTTATTTAAGTTTGGATTTAATATTTTTGTTTTTGTTTCATTATTGTTTTGATACTTATTCTCAAAATTTAAAAAATCTTGCCAATTTATTGGTTGTTCCAAACTTGACAAATCACAATCTTCATTTCCCATGCATGAAATGTTTATTTCTTTAAAATTTTCTAAACATTTTTCAATTATAACTCTTTTATCATAACAAAAGGCAATATCCAAAGCATCTTCTAACTCTTGCATGTTGTTTGCTTTTGTAATTCCAATGCTACTTCCCAAGTTTGATGGTTTAACAATCACTGGAAATTTCATCTTGTTTTCTATGTTATTTAAACAATCCTTTTTGCTTTTTTCATAATCATTATTTGTTAAGTATGTATATTCAACACAAGGTATGTTGTTTGCTCTAAAGATATCTTTCATTAAAATTTTATCCATGCACACACTACTTCCCAAAAGACCAGATGAAGAAATAGGTATATTGCATAAATTCATTAGTGCAGACAGTGTTCCGTCTTCACCATT
>CALWEY010000080.1 GCA_944377435.1 uncultured Clostridia bacterium
CTAAATCGGAAATTGCCGATTTATACGCCTCATCAAGCCAAAAAGGTTTCTCTGTTTGCAAAAAGCAGCATTTTGGACATTGAAAAAAACTAATTTGATATTTACCTAATATCATATGTTCAAAAACTTTATTGCATTTACTACCACAAATTAAACACTTTATAACATTAGTACTCACAGTTTTATTTTACTATAACATACAACCTGTGTCAATAAAAATTATATTCAATGTAAGGACCACAACTTGTTGTAGTATATGTTTAAATACTTGACTAACTATAGCAATTTTGATAGTATATTTTTATGGTTTATGTTATAAACAATTTAATTAATAATATAGATTTTATAAATGCTAGAAATTACACATTTATCTGTCATTTAAAAAATACAGTCAACATTTCTAGTAGTTTATTAAATAAAATTACAAATTTAAAACTCACATTTGAAATACAAAGTGGATTATACAATAAAAAATATCAGGATAAAAATTTTAGTCAAAAATATTACAAAAGAACATTATATTCACTAAAACAACTTAAAAAAATAATAAAATCATTTGAAAAGATTGAAAATGGTTTGCCTAGCAATTTAAATAAATTGGACACCGCTATATACATTTACAGAAAACTAATAAATTTATTAAAATATGAAGATAAACACTGCTTTAATAAATATGGAAATGATATAAGAAGAACTCTTTACTCTATTGTATCCAAAAAAGCTGTTTGCTCTGGTTTCGCATTAATCTTTTATGAAATGCTTATTAGACAAGGAATAAAAAACTATTATCTTCACTCAAAAAATCATCTCTTTAATATAATCAAAATAAATGACAATTATTATCAGTGCGACATTACGTGGGATTGCTTTTTAAATAAAAAATTTAAAACAAATCAATTACACTATTTTGCAAACTACCCTCTTTTTAAAAAAACTCACCAATTAGTTGACGAAAATATAAAATATAAACCATGTTTTATTGACAATTTATACTTGAATAGCAATATTTTGAATAGCTTTTTAAAAACTTATAAAATAACAAGAAAAGATAACACAAAATTTTTGATAGCAACATTACCCTTTGGTGTCAACATCAAAACATATGTATATTATAATGTCCCAACAATGGAGTTTTACATAATTTATTCATTAGAAGATTTTGAAAAAATATTTACCACATCTGAAAATTTATTAAAAGAATGTTATGCTAATATCCTATTAGATAGTAAGAGAGTAACAAAAAAAATAATTGAAAATAATGGAAATGTTGGTTATGGATATTTACGAGATAAATTTTACAAAAATAATAAAACCTATAATTTTTACCCCATTAATTATATAAAAGAATGCAATAGGATTATTATAGCTTATGCAAATAGATATTTTTATATTTTTATAAAAAACAATAAATTTTATTTAGGAGAAGAAAAATGCTTAGAATTCCAAAATTAGTAGTATTAAATTTAACAACCGACTGCAATATGAGATGTAAATATTGCTATGCTTCCGCAGGTGAAAAACAGACATATATGTCAAAAGATGTAGCAATTAAAACAATTAAAGAATTAAAAGAGATAAACGGCAATAATTCAATCAAAGTATTATTTCACGGTGGTGAGCCCTTAATGTGTCTTGATGTTATAAAAGATGTAATTGATTTTTGCGAAAAAAATTACGATAAAAAAAGTATAGAATATTACATTCAAACTAATTGCATTCTTTTAAATAAAGAGGTAATTTCTTACTTAAAAGAAAAGGATGTTAAAATAAGCATAAGTTTAGATGGATGCGATCCTAATTCAAACGCTTGCAGAATTTTAAAAAATAAACACAACTCATTCGATATAATTAAAAAGTCAATTGATGAACTAAATGCTCAAAATGTCAAGATAAATAACCTTGCCGTTTTGAATAAAAAAAATTATAAAAATGTCGGTGAAATAATTGATTTTTTAGTTTCAAACAAGATATATAACTTTTCTTTTAACTATTTTATTAAAGGTGGACGAGGTAATACAAACTCAAATCTGGCTTTAACAAACGAAGAAATTTTTGAAGCTACTAAAATTATCATAGACAAATTGAATGAATATTACAAACAAAATATTTTGTTAAATGAAAAAAATGTATATTATCTGGTCAGAAGCTTGGCAACAAAGAAAAAACTTTATATGTGCGCAAATAGTCCATGTGGAGCAGGATTAAATATTTTTGGAATTACTCCCAATGGAGATATATTCCCTTGCGATGATTTAAGTAGCCAAAATCAGTTTAAACTAGGCAATGTAAAAGAAAAGCATCTGAGTGAAATTTTAAGTAATCCAATTGTTACAAATTTTGCAATGTGTACATATTCTAGAATTAAAGGTTGTAAAACTTGTAAACTAAAAACATATTGTGGAGCAGGCTGTTGTTCACGAAAATTTTACGAAAATGGTGATATATATTCAATAGATCCAATTTGTGGTTTTTATAAACTTGCCATTCCGTATGTTCAAGAACTTTTAAACTCAGGGAAAATTATCAGGGAAATATATAATATATGAAAATAAATTTAAAAACCTTTTCTAAGGCATTAACAAATATGCAAAAGCAGTTTACTATCAACCTTTTAAATAGCTCAGGGAAAATTAATATCGTCTATGGCAGTAAATTTATTGGTAAAACGATGCTGGTAAATTTTCTTTTTATAAACACTAAAAAAAACACAATCTATCATACAGGCTGTAATCCTAAACTAAGCATAATTTCTAACAATCATTTTTTTGAAATTTTAAAAAAAGAAGAATGTAACAATCCCATTATAATTTTGGATGAATATTATAATAAAAAACTCTTAGCATTTTTATCCAAATATAAGTTTAACAAATTATATATTTTTACTAATGATTTAAATTTTACAGTCGAAAACGCAGTATGTTTTAATTTGATTGATGAATATGAAAAGTGTAAGGAAAACTACTTTAAAAACAAAGTAAATTTTGATTATCATTTTAAAAATATAAGAGAAATTTATTATATTTTAACGAATAAGAATACAAACGACTTACAACAAATTTTAACTGAATTAGATGCCCAAAGAAAAATTTCAACAGTAACATCTACTAAAGTAAAGTCGCAAAATAGATTGTATATTAGTGAATTAAAGTTTGGAGAAAATAATGATTTCATTGTTACAGAAAAAGAATTATAATTTTTTAATTAACAATACAACAGGAAGATGGTGTGGTTTTTTAAGCCAGCATTTCTTAAAAAATGAAAAGAATATAAATAATATTTCTAAACAAGAATTTGTAAACACATTTAAGATAAATTTACCAGAACAAGAGTTACGTAAAATATATGACATAATATCTGCAAACATTGAATTAAAAAACAATTTATTAACTAAACTTAACTATCTTGTTTTGCATACATCAGACGCTTGCAATATGAAATGCAAATATTGCTATGCGACTGATAACATCAGTTATTGTAACAGCAATTTAATTAGCAGTAAAACTATGATTGATGCAATTGAGTTATTTAAAACAGACGATAATTTTACTGTTTTATTTCACGGAAGAGAACCTTTGACAAATTATAAAAATATCATTCAAACAGTTAAACATTACCATAACAGCAATATTAAGTTTATCCTGCAAACAAATGGTTTACTTTTAGACGAATCAAAATTAGCCACATTAGAAAGTTTAGGTGTCAACATCAGTGTAAGTATTGACGGATTTACAAATTCACAAAATCAATTAAGAATTAATCATTATACAAAAAATTATACTAAAAAAATAAAAGCATTATTAAAAACACATCCCAGTATTTCTACTATTTTAATTTTGCACAAAAAAAATATAAAAGGTATTATATCTATTAAAAATAAACTACAGAAATTAAAACAAACCGGTTCAGCATTTAATTTATTGTGGCCAACCGGTGAAAATCCAAAATTAGAAAAATATGTAATAAACACAAAAATTCTTTTTAAACAAATGAAAAAACTTTTTTTATCTTGCATAAACAATTCAAATTCGGAATTTAATTTTAAAGAAAGAGATTTATACCTACTTTATGGTAGAATTGTTAACAGACATATCAATAACTATATGTGCAATAAATCTCCTTGTGGAGCCGGCAAAGTTTGTATATGTGTAGACAATAAGGGAGATTGTTATCCTTGCACAACTGTAAACGGTCAAACCGAAAATTTTATGGGCAATATTTATAAAAACTCAAAAAGAGAAATTTTGGAACATGATTACATTTTGAAACATAGAAATATAAGTAAAATACAAAACTGCAAAAACTGTCCATTGTCTATATTTTGTGGAGGTGGTTCTTGTCCGGGACTTTTATACAATTATAAAAATTTAATAAATTTTAAATCAATTTATTGTAATTATTATAAAAATATGATATTATGGATAATGGAATTGTGTGTTAATAGTTCCAAAAGAATATTTATTAATAGTTAAAAAGGAGGGAAATTATGAAATCATTAAAACTACCAAAATATGATGAAAATTCTATAATGATGCACTGGAGCAATACTTCTTGCTCTAACAAGAAAATTAAACTACCAAAATATGATGAAAATTCTATAATGATGCATTGGAGCAATACTTCTTGCTAATGAACTTACTAATAAAAAGGGTGTGAAAAAATGAAACTTAAACTTAGAAAATATGCCGGGTTAATATTTTTTCGCACGCTTTTTTTTATTCAAAAAATTTTTTGTAAAAAAAAACCACACAAATATATCTTAGCAATAAACTATAATAATCTTGGTGACTTAGTTTGTGACACACCTAGTTTGCGATCTCTAAAAAAAGGCAATAAGAATATAAAAATTTTAATTCTAGTTAGAAATCAAGCTTGTGTAGAATTTATGAAATTATGCCCTTATGTTGATGAGGTTTTGGAAATGCCACATTCTAAGGATTCTTTAATGCAAAATTATATTTTCGCAAAAACACTTAAAAAATATAATTTTATTTATTCAAT
>CALWEY010000081.1 GCA_944377435.1 uncultured Clostridia bacterium
CATCCTTCTGGCAAATCGTCGACTCCTGCGAGCATACTGCCACGGCTTAGTAGATATGTAGTCATTTTTGTCAAAAATAAATTCATAATCTTCCTCCCAAAATTTAATTATTTATTTGCAAAAAATATAAATATTATGCATCTTGCAAACTAATTTACGACTTAATAGTATCACATATTTTTTAAATAGTAAAACATTTTTTAATATTTTTTTATTTTTTTATTATTTTTTTATAAAAATGATAAAATATAAAATAATAAATAATAAGGAATTATTGATATTTATTTTATGCTATGAATATATTTTAATTGACTTATAACTTATTATAAAGTAAAATTGTTTTGATTTAATTATACAAAATAACTTTGGGGGAATAAATGAAAAAATTAAAAAATTCAATAATAGCTTTAGTTGTTTTATATGTTGTCGGCATAATAGCATCTATGATTATAAGTAAAGTTGATTTTGTCTCAGCATTATCCGACACCGTTACCTTAGTTGTGCTTGGAATTGGATTGTTAGGCGTCATGCTTTACATGGTTTCAACAAATAGAACTTGGATTGATGACAAAGACGGTTTTACAGGAAAAACACAAAGTGGCCAAAATATGAGTCAACATTACGAAGCACGATTTGTTACCGAACAAGAACTTTTAACAAATCCAGCATTTATGCCAACCACCTGGAAACAACTTCCTAAACTTAAAAAAACTGGTGTTATGATTAGAAGTTTATATAAAAATGGTCAAATGCACATAAATATGTATAACCCTATACACACACTTATAATAGGTACAACAGGCTCTGGTAAAACAACCTTTGTTTTAGACCCTGCAATAAGAGTTTACGCACATTCAGCAGAAAAACCATGTATGGTTATTACAGACCCAAAGGGTGAACTTTATAACAACCACTCTATACAACTAAGAGAGGAAGGATACAGAATAATTACAATAGATTTAAGAAATCCATACGCTTCAACTAGATGGAACCCAATGGAACATTCATTTAATATGTACACTCGCGCACATCACTTAGAAGAAGAAGTAAAAGTTTACAAAGGTGCAAGCCCCAAAGAAGTTGGCGGTTATAAAATTATATCTGACAAATATGGTGAACAATGGTATGGTTTTAATAAAATTGCATATCCCGACAAAGAAAGACTCATGCAAGACCTAGAAGCAAAAAAACAATCACTTATAAACGAAGCGGAAAATGAACTTCGTGAAATATGCAGTACGATTGTAACCATTGAAAGCAAAACAGACCAAGGCTGGGAGCGTGGTGCACAAGACTTTTTGTACGGACTTATGCTCGCCATGCTTGAAGACAGTTTAAATCCAGAACTTGGCATGACAAAAGAAAAATTTAATTTTTATAACTTAGTAAAAATTGCAACATATAGAGATACTGATGGCGACAACATGATGAAAACGCTTCAACAGTACACAACCGGAAGAGGCGATTTTTCAAAAGTCCCTGCCCTAACAAGCACAGTTGTAAACAATGCACCAAACACAACACGAAGCTATCTTGGTGTTTTACAACCAAAAATAGCAATTTTCCAAGATATGGGTATTTGCTATTGTACAAGTGGAACAGATGTAAACTTTGAAGATTTTACAGACAAGCCAACTGTACTTTTTATAAAAGTTCCAGACGAAAAAGAAAGTAGACATAGCATTGCAACAATGTGTATTTCACAAATGTATAAAACTTTAATTGATGTTGCTTCTCAAAGACCTAACTTGCAACTTCCTAGACCTGTTTACTTTCTTCTTGATGAGTTTGCAAACTTACCAAAGATTGAAAAAATGGACACAATAATTACAGTTGCGCGTTCAAGAAGAATTTTCTTTGAACTTGCCATTCAATCATATAGCCAACTTGACAATAAATACACAAAAGAAGTTGCTGACACAATTAAAGGTAACTGCAATATACAAATTTTTATTGGAACAGAAGACCAAAAAACAAGAGAAGAATTTTCAAAAATGTGTGGTGAAGTTACTTTAAAAACAAAAAATGTTTCACAAAACCAATCTGAAAGAAATGACAAAGAAAGCACAAAGACAATTGGAAGTCAAATTGTTACAAGACCACTTATTGAACCATATGAACTTGGACAATTACCTTATGATGTTAATATTGTAAAAATATATGGTCAACCACCAATAAAAACAAAAATGACTCAGTACTTTAAAAATCCAGTACTCGACCAAAGAAAAGCAGCAGAAGAATATGTGCCAAGCAGACATCTTGATGAAAGAGCAATATTTTATGATATAAAAGCTAGAAATGCAAAAATATTTAAAAGAAGTAATTTTTTAGATGATTTTGATTTTTAATTAAATATTAAATCCCTTTTAATTAAGGGATTTTTTATTTTTACATTTTTTTTGATAAATAACTAATAATAAAATAATTATTAAATAAATATACACAATATATTTGTCAAAAAGACTAAAAATATGATAATATTTTTAATGAATTGTAGAGGTGTTTTTATGAAAAAAAAATATTTAATAAGTTTATTATTTAGTTTTTTTGTTTTTTCATTTGCTTTTTGTGGTATTTATTTTTTTAATAATTCACAAAATAAAATAATTTATAGCGCTGGAGAAATTCCGGAATATTTTTCTGTTATTCAATATCAAAATGATGGAACAACTCCTATTAGCAAAATAGAAAATAATGGAGTTGCATATGTGTTGCCTACTCACAGCATTGTGGCAAAATTAGAAGTTGACTCTGGCTCATCACCTAGCCCCATAAAACACATTTCTCCATATTTTACATTAAATGGACAATCATATGATAATAGTGAACTTAGTGAAGTGTATGGAATAAATATTTCATATTCAACAGTTTCTTTCACATTAAATGCATCTTTTTCAGGAACATCAAATCCTTGCGGAAAATATGATTTAACCATAAATTACATAATAAATGAAAATGGCGTTGACCAAACTAAAACATTTACATTTACATTTTATGTGGTTTTAGATGCAAATTATTATAACGGTCAAACAACAAACACTTCTATTGTTAATGCAAACAAAGTAAATTCGTCTTTATATGATAGAGCTTATCAATACCAATATCAATATCAAAATGAAGATGGTAATTCAACAAATCAAGTACCTTATTTAACATTTAACAAAACAAACATAAATTTGCAAATAACAAAAACTTTTCAAAAAACAACTCAAACACAAAATATAACATACAACGGAACAGAACTTGTTACCGATAACAACATTGTAACTATTGTTGAAAATGATAATAGTGTTGTAACTGTATATTTTAATGATTTAGGATTTTATTCAATAAAATATAATTTCATTTATGTTTACGGTCAAAATGTAGATAGCATAACTCCAAAGCCATCTACAATATCACAAGCAAAACTGTTAGATTGTATAGATATTTTTGGATATCAAGCATATTACTCAGATGTAAACAGCGGAACAACAAAAGAATTTAAAATATATGAAAATGGTCAAATTGGAAATCAATTTAGTGATGTAACCTATCTTTCTGGAAACAATTATAACAAATCATTAAATAGTACCGAAGCAACTTCTTTGCAAAATTTATTAACACAAATAAACAACGGCACAATTTTAATACCATCAACAAACCAAGCACCTGTTCAATTTAGATATAATGTAGAAATTTTTAATAAAGACAACAGCAATGTTATTGATACTCAAAGTGGCTACTTTATCTTAACCAAAAATCAAGCAGGACAATATGAAGCTGGTGAAAAACAAAATTATGATAATAGTCCCCTTACCCAAAGTGGAGTTTACTTATTAAAATTAGTTTATAAAAACAATTCAAACATTCAAGGATTTTCTGATGACGGATTTGAAACCTCAAACATAAGCGACACAGAAACTGAATTTTTAAGATGTCAATGGTTTGTTTTTGAAATAAGTAAAGAAACCGAACAAATGTCAATTAAAGCCATTGGTGACACACCATCAACAATATTAGACGGAACATATACAAATCAAGATGTTGAAATTTCTAAATTCTATGCAAATGCTCTAAAATCTTCAACATTTAACGCAAAAACAAAATTAGTTGTTTACAAACAAACAAACTATACAGGCACATACAATGAAGTTGCCACAATTTTAAATCAAGAAACTTATACAGCAACTGAAAACGGCAATTACATTGCAACCCTTTATTTTGGTAAAAATTACACCAGAAGTTATTCTTCAACATTTACCATTGATAAACAAACAATAGAAAACATTCAAGTGTTTGCCGTAAAAGCAGAATCAAACTCAACATACTATACAAGAGGACAACAAATTGAATTTTTAACAAATCAACCTGTTATAATTTCTTGGAATGAAAAGCACAGTGGAAGTGAAACTTTTGCTGAATATAAGTATATTCCAATTGTAGCAGATAACACAACGCCTTTCTCATCTGCAACACTTAAAGAATATTACAGTTATAATTGCGTACCAGTTGATTATTATTTTGATTATGACAACACAACACTCTCAACAGTAAATTATTTAAACGCTCAAAGTTATAACTATGTTCCATCATCAAGTGTTTTATCTCAAAGTGGAATGTATATATTTAGAATTTATGACAGTGCTGGAAACGAACAATATTTTGCTTTTATAATAGACACAACAAATGCACAAATTTTACAACAAATAAACGGTGAATTTGTTGAACCTAGCGAATTAAATATCATATCACAAGACGCAACAATCGTTTGGGGAGAATATAAAGTAATTAAATTTAACAACCTTAATTACGATAGTTCTCATGCTCAATTTGATTGTGGCGATGAATGGCTAAATTTAATTTTAAATAATCAAGACATATATAATAATTACTTTACAAATATGTCAATTAACACAAAAAATACATATTTTACAAAAACACAAATATCTCAAAATGTATTAAAATCATCAAACGGCATTGATCAAATTATAAATGGCAAACAAGATACAATACAATTTTTAACACAATCCAACGGACAAACACTTGCAGTAGAAAAAGATTATAATTATTATGTAATTGACCAAGCAAACACAAAGGTTAATTCTATAAACTATACGGTGGACGATTACAAGAAAAATTATTCAGGAACTCATGACATAAGAATATCATCTGATGCTTCAAGGACTCTATTATTATACGAAAACACAAAAAGGCTTGAACTCGATGCATACTCACCTGACCCACACGATAGCACAAAAGAACAATACTTTATTCCTACAACAGCAAAAACTCTTGCTAATAGTAATGAAATATTAACATTACAATTTAATCCAACACCAGATGAAGGCGTAGTTGAAGTTGAAAGTATTACTTATACATTTAGCCCATTTATTCCACAAGAAAAAATAAATCCTTCAACTGGACTTGTAACTGCTTATTCATATATTTTTGGCGAAACTTCAAACCCAATTACAATTTATTCGAGAACAAATACAGCAGAAAATAAAAATTTAATATTAAATAGCGACGGTTCATATTCATGGGAAATCAACAAAGAATATGTTTACAATGGTAGTTCATATGTAAATCAAACTCAGGCAGGAAGATACACCATCACAAGAATATATGCTAATTTGTCTCAAACTCAGGCACAAGTTGATAAAACATATGATTTCATGACAAGAACTTTTACATTTATTATAGATAGAAACGGGATAATTTCTTCCCCAACAGTTGTTGATGAAGAAGGTTCAACATATAGTTACATTGGTGAATCTATAAAAATTCAAGTTCTTGAAGAAGAAAATAATAAAATGTTCTTTAAAGACATATATCTTGCAAACAACTCACAAGCACAAAACACTCCAATTCTTACAACTAATAAACTTCCAGTATTTGTTTATATTCCTGTTGTAAAATATGGTTATTCTTATACTGATGGTGGAACATTTAATAAAGAAAACACAATCAACTATTATGACTATGATCCATCAAATATAACTCAAACAAACGCGTCACAAATATCTACTTACGCACTTAAAGCACAAATTAAATATAGCACCGAACTTTCGACCATAGATAATTCTACAACCGTTTATAACAGTATTGATCCATCTATTTCAAACAATCGTGGATATTTAAGATTTTCAGACGATCCAAATACTTCTGGTATATCATTTACCAATATCGGATATTATAAAGTAATTATCACACAAGGCTATACAAAATATGGCGAGAACACAATAAGTTTTATTTTTGAAATAACCGAACAAGAGCCATCATTTAGTATTGTTGATCCTGTGACCAACGAAGAATTACAAAGTAACACAACAACTAATGCCTACTACACAAACAAAGACATAATAAGGTTGTATTGGACAGACTCAACAAATGATTTCATGGCAAAAATAAATCAAGAAGAAATAACATATACAATAAATAATTCAAGTGCTCAAAAAATAGATGTCGAGTCAATTCAAACTGAAGGTAGAACACACTATGTAGACCTAAACTTAAAAGAATTAAAAGCCTATAACAACAACACAAAAATCACAGTAAACATGCAATTTGAAGGTAAAGAAACCGATTATAATGCTGGAAAATTCAAAACATCTAGAACAGTTATAATAGATACAACGGCACCAGAAAGCAACATAAATAAACTAGTATCATTAAGTGGCATAAACCCTTCCCTACTAAGAGATGTTCAATTAAAATATAACACATCAGTTGCAAGTGGACTTTATAAATACTTTGCCTATGCAGTAGATGTTAACAATATAACCAACATATTAGATTTTACATCACACGAAGATGGCGAAGCTTATACAATAATGTATAGATTGTTTAGAATAACTGGCGAAGATGGAAAGTTAATCTCCACAAAATACAACGAAATTTATTCTCAAGAAACTTTACCTGGCGTGGTAGAAAACTCAAATAGTAATTTTGAAATTATAAACGATTTCACTTTAAATGAAATGTTAAGTCAAGATAACTACAATAGTTATATTGAAATTGTTGAAAAGGACCTTGCGGGAAATATTACTATTTACACAATTTACTTAACTAATATTAAGGCATTAGAACAATCTTCTACCCTTCCAATTGAATATATTAGCAACGGTTCACAAAAATCTATTGCATATAGTCAATTAAACTCAACAACAAATATTTATGCAAAAAGTGATTTAACTTTAACAAATGTAAATATGATGAATTTTGATTGGAACCAAATAACAATTAACGGAACCACATATTTAAAAACACCTTATTCAAATTTCAATTATTATAATTTGTCTACTTACGATGTAAACAATCCATCAAAAAGCGAAACTAAACTCACAGATTTTGCAAGTTTAACCCCAAGCACTAAAAAACAAAATATAGTAATTTCACTAGTTCCTTATTACAACAATATAACCCTTTCTTGCTCAATACTAAACACATCTTTATCTGTAATTCACACCGGAGAAACATCTAATTATAATTCAGAAGAAGGTATTTTAATAAAAATACCATCTTCGACAAATGAACAAGATGCAACAATTTATGCAACAAGTGTTGTAATAACAGAATATGTAAAAACTAATGACACATATACAGAAAATATAATATACAACATAACAGATGATAACTATTTTAAAACAACAGGAAACGAACTTATAAACAACAGCTTAATATCATCAACATATGTAAATTATCTTGGAAATACTTACATTAAGATAAATGTAAAATCTCCTGTTAAAGATAGATTTTATAGATACACTGTTATAGACAACTTCCAAGACGCTTATGCAAAAACCAATATTTATGGCGCAGAAACTATTGAAAATGAGATTTCAAGCGAAGTCCAATTAGTAGAAACCTATGAAAATGGCGAATTATACTATTACTCAACAAAAGAAATAAGATATCAATTTAATGACAAAAAAGATAAACTTATTTTAAATGTAACAACATCTCTAACCTCATATAGATACGATTTGTCTTTACAAAAAGATAGAGAAAGACTTAAATCTGACAATATTGGAAATGTACTAGAACCTGTATCCGGAAGTTCAATATACACACTTGTTCTATACGCTCCAAGACAAGATATGGCAGAAGGCATTGTTGGTGGAGAAATTAGATTTAATATTGAACTTTATGAAGCGATAATGAATGTTTTAGATAATCCATATAAAACTGTAAATTTAGTTATATATAATATTATCCCAAACATTACATTAGTTGGTATTGAAAACGAATCACAAAACGACTTGTTTAACAAAGGTACAATGTATGGCAATGAAATTAAAATAACCTTTAACCAAAATGTCGGACGAATTCCTTGCCTTGTATATCTTGAATATGAAGACGGCACAATTGAACAAATTACTTCTGGTAAAGTAGTAAAAGACCCTGCTACATATTCAATAATAATAAAATACACTAACCTATTTACAGACAGTCAATACGACATTTATTTAGATTTCACAATAGTAGATAATGACCAAGATTTTTATCAGGTCGTTTACAAAAATGGCAATGAATATGTTTATGCAAAGCCAACCGGCAATTCATTCTCATACACAGAAGGAAATTACACTCAATCTATTACAAAACACTATATTATAAATACAAGCGAATTTGAAATATTGTATAATACCGAACAAGGAATACAAGAATCTAAACCAAGTATTATAACTGTAAATGGCTACACCACCTATATTTACAATATAACCAATTTGCCAAGTCATAATGTAAACAATTACTTTAAGACAATAGCAATAACCGTTATTCCAAAAAGTACAAGCATACTTGCAAATTTCTCTCATTATACCAATGAAGGTACAAGACAGGATTTAAGTGGTACACTTATCACCTTTGCAGTAAGCACTGAAGAAAGCAATGCATCAACAAAAACAATTGCATGGAAATCATATTATGGTATAAAAGAGAATCTTGTTACTGTAAATATAAAATATAATGACAATGCAACATCTTATACTCCAAAATTAAGAACAGAAAATGATATGACTTATTTAACATTGTCAACATCTGGAACATACTATTTAACATTTAACGACCTTGCCGGAAATGTTCATATGTTTGATTCGTCATTAAGCACATATACAATAAGATATTTAAGAAGTGTTATATATACCGTAAACGAAGAAGCACCAATAAATAATGCTGTATATGACGACAAAGTGGAAATAAATATTCCAACTTCTACAAAGAAATATTACGATACAAACGCACAACCACAAATTCATGTTCTTAAGAACGGAGAAGAATATAAGCCAACAGTTAATAAAGACAATAACTCATATGTATTTGAAGAAACAGGACTTTATAAAGTATGGTTCTCAGCAGCAATAACAATTTCAGGCAATGTAACACAAATAAATGAAGAACCACTATACTTTTTAATAATAAAACCAAAAGAGTCTAGATATGCATTTGAATTTTCTGAGTATGCAGATTATTATGTTAAACAAATAATAAAAAACAACGAAGATATAACAAATATTTTAACAAATGAAAATATGGGTAAATTAACATACAAAACAATAACTAATGAAAACGGCGAACAAGAAATAAAACCATATCTTAAAAACTTTTTAATTTCAGTAAATGATGCAATTACCGGCAATGGAATGTATACTGTTACAATTTGCACAGACAACGAGTTTAATCAAGAATTTACATTCAGTTTTTGGATTAACAACACAACTCCACCAATTCAAGTATCCATTCCTGAAAACACTTCTACAACAAGTAATATAACTGTTTCATTTAACACAACCGATCTTATTGAAGACATTGGAGATTGCATACTTAAAATTTCTGGAAACGCAGATTTACTGCTCACAAATCAATTATTACAAGATGGTAAACTTCAATCTTCATACAACATCACACTATCATCAGCTCGAACATACTTTGTTCAATTATATTCCGAAAGTGGTAAACTTCTATATTCGTATAGAGTTGTAAAAAATGAACCATTAAATACAGTATCTATAATCTTGATTGTAGTATCTTGCGTTGTAGTAATTGGTCTTACAGTTATGTTCATTCTACTTAGAAAGAAGATGAAAGTAAGATAAAAAAGAACACCAATTGGTGTTCTTTTTTTTATAAATATTAAAATTTAACTTTTTGTAATAGTAAGCAAATCATTGCATTCATCGGCATATTGATTTTTTTGATAATCATAAAAAAGTACAATGTTTGAAATGCTTGCTGAGTTTGATGATTTTGCAATTCCCAATAATTTTCTTATTGTGTGTTTCACTTGCTCATTGTGTGAATTTGCATTACTTTTATAAACAGCGTCCAAAACTCTATACAAACTCATTGCATCAAGAACAAAAAGCACAACATTTTTATTGTGATAAAACATTGAATTTGCATGATTTATTGCATCAAGAATTTTATCATAACTAAAAGATGCCTCGTCTTCAATTAAAGAAACAATTTCTGTAATATTTTCTATTCTATCTAATTTAAGTTTTGTTTCTATTGAAATTTCAAGTCCCAAAACAATGCTTTTATAATTATTTAGAGCATATTCCTTTGATTTAGTTGTTATATAGTTAATTGAACCATCTACACCATTTACAAAGTCTATCTTACATCTGCCCTGTTTTAAAGTTTCATCTAAGTCTTTATTTGGTATAATAAGCTCACGCTCTAAATCATATGAATTATTTTCTTTTTCTTCACCGTTTATATATTGTACATTATTTAACTTGGCGTATGCCTTACTTGAATGCATATATGCCGAACCTTCTATAAGGTCGCCTACAATCAAATTGAATTTTTTAATTTGTGATTCTTCAATTAGCACATATGTTCTTACACCCAACTTTAAACAGTTTAAGGCATAGTAAGAACCCTTTTCGGTTTTTCTTACAATGCCTTTAAAACTGATAAGATTATAATTTAATGGATTATCATCACTGTCAAAATTTTGTTGAAAAACTATAAATTCACTATCGTCATCTTCTTGTTGTTTTATTTTTTCTTCTAGTTCTTTATCTCCATTTATAATAAGTTTACTTAAAAGTTCATCTTGACTGCTTAATTTTTTAACTGGTCTGCCATAATTATTAAATTGTGGTTTAAGCACTCCACTTTGTATATCTTTTATTGCACTTATAAGTTCTTCTCTCTTTTTGCTTGTAGGACTTTGAACGCCCATACTACGAGCCAAACTTCTAAGTTCATAAATACCTAATTTTTCAATTTGTTCAATGAGCAAATTTTTGTCCATGTTATCCCTACCTTTAACGATGCTAGTCTACCATAATTTTGTAAAAAAGTAAAGATAATTTACAAAAGCAAGTTTCCGTTGTCTGTTTCAACTGTTTTTAATATATTTTCAATGACGCCACTAATTGCGTTTACATAAACATAATATGTGTCGCCGTCCTTTGTGCAAGTTGTTTCATAGCACAAAACTTCTCTGTTATAGTCTAAAGGTGCTAAAACAAGGCGTGTTTGTTCTTTGTTGTAAATATTAGGAACTTTACTTTCTGCTGTTTGTTTAGAAATTTGTGCTTTTTCTAATTGTCTTGTTGTATGGTTTGTAAAGTACGAACTCGCTTCATAGCCAACAACATTTCCACTATACAAATCTACTTTAACCTTTATCAAATCTGGATACAATATTATGTTGTCTTTAATTGGTGCAAGGTTTATATATGCATCGCCTGACACAATATCACTCCACACACATTCCATTGAACTTACACCGGCAAGTTTTGTGAAATTTTTTGCTATTTCTTTTGCATCGTCAATTGTGTAATTCTGCTTATTATTTCCATCTGCACAACTCATTGTTAAAAGTTCTGCACCATTTTGAGTAACTTGAACATAAATAGAATTGTCGTCATTGGTCAAGAGTTCATAATCGTAAGTTTTAAATTTACCATTTGTTTCTCCCAAAAATTCAAAATTTGATGATGAAATGTTTTTAAAAATATTTTGCAGTTTTTCCAGAGCGACTTCTTTTGACACTACGCTTTTTGATATATTTTTTATTTCTTTATTTATTGTGCTATCGGAAAATGGTCCATCATATATCATTGTAGGATAATCAACATCTCCCGCTTTGATATTTTGAAGTTTTAGTGTGAAATTGTTATAATCGCCGTCTAATTTGGTGCTTTCGCTGTAAATATTGCCACTATATATGTCCTTTGATAATTTATTGATATTGTTTTTTAAATCGTCAAAAGCATCTTTTAATTCTGTTAAAGTGCTTATATCAGCATTTGTTAAACTTTCACCCTTTTCCATTTTATTAGCCAAACTTTGAGTGTATCCGCTAACTTGATTTATAAATTTTATTGTTTCATCAATACCGTTAATAGAAACAGGTAGTGAACTTAAATTTGTTGATGCCATACTTGTATTTTTGCTTATTTCATTTAGCATCTTTTTTGCGTAAGAATTATAATCTGACACTAGAACCTTTGATAATTTTATTTCACTATTGTTAACATTGTCTACAAGTTCGTTAAAATTTTTTTGATATATATTTTCTAAGTCTATTTTTAGTTGCGTTTGTCTAGACATTGAAATTGCATACAAAACAACAAAAGCAATAAGCGCCACACCAAGCACCAAGGCAAAAACCATAAGGCGAGTGTTTTTGCTTTTTAAACTTTTTGTTTTAGCAATCACATTTGTATCTTTTGCACTAGTATCTTCATTTACATTTAAGTTGTTATAATTATCCATCATTCCCTCCTTATATTGCAAACACATGGTTGCCGATTGTTACAACTGTTTGTCTTGACCATATCCACTGACTTGTTGCTGTGGCAGGATTATAATAATACAAACAGCCATAACTTGGATCCCAACCATTTAATGCGTCTTTTGCAGCACTATAAGCTGTGTCATTTGGCTCTAAATTTATTTGGCCATCATTTACAGCTGTAAATGCCCAAGGTTGATAGATAACTCCTGCAATTGTGTTTGGAAATTCTGGATTTTTCACTCTGTTTAATATAACTGCTGCAACTGCCACTTGTCCAACATAAGGCTCGCCTCTTGCTTCTGCATAAACACATTTTGCAAGTAAATATAAATCAGATGAAGAATATGACGATGAACTGTTAAGTCCAAGTGCTTTTAAGGTGTTTGGACCAACAATTCCATCAACAGTAAGTCCATAATCTCTTTGAAAATTTTTAATTGCTTTTACACTTTGACTTCCAAGTATTCCGTCTATATTGCCGTAATAATAACCTAAATCTTTTAACTTTTGTTGTATTTGCTTGTTTTCACTTGATGAAGCAACATAAACACTTTCTGCGTTTGTTGGTGAAAAAACTTGCAAAAGTGAAAATGCCGAACCATAACAAATAGCAAAAACTAAGCAAAGAATTAAAAAAATCTTTCGTTTTTTCATACTAATCTCCTTATTTTAAAATCGATTTTAGTATTTCCAAAATTCTAGATTTATACAAAATATCTTGACTATTATTTGAAATAAAGCAAAGTGGAGGATAAACAACGCACCACCAATTATCCCCTTCTGCTGTTCCTAGTTCTACAATAATAGAGTCATAAACTCCACTTTCAAGAACAACTCCGTCATAACTTCTTGTTGGAAAATTTTCTTTGCAAAATTTTACTTTCGCGCCATAAGAAAATCCTTTTTCTTTTAAAATTTCATTTGCAATGCTTTCCATATCGTCTAAATTCTCATTTATCATACAAATAAAATCTTCTCGTGTTTGCAAATTACAAATTTGTGGAATAAGATATGAAACTATTTTATCTTTAATTTCATATTTAACATTTTGATCAACGCTAAGATTAGAATTGGCTCTCACATGAATTCTTATGTACTCTTGTTTATTTTGCTGTGAAAATATGCCAAATCCAACCAATACAAAACAAATAATAATAACAATAACTGATACAATTTTTTTCATAATTTCTCCGTTATGATTATTGCCAACATTTTGATAGTTAAACAAAAAAAATTAAAGTATTTAAACTTTAATTTTTTTTGCTAAATTTTATAAATTGATTTATACTTGTTCACTTTTTTGATAGTATATTGCAAGTTTTTCATCTTGCTCTAATACTTCATGTACCTGTGGATTTTGACTGTAAATCTCTTCGGGTTTAACAAATAATTTTTTTGCTATATCCCAAATTCTTTCGCCAGACTTTGCAAAATAAATTTCAATTGCACAATCTTTTTGTGGAACTTGGTCGGCGTACACTAATTCACTAATCACGGCACCGTGTACATTTTTACATACATTTGTTCTAACCTTGATTAAAGCGTCAACATACACATCTCTGCCTTTTTTTACCATAACATCAACATCTTCAACAGCAACTGATAAGTCTGCTAAAACATCTCCTTCATAATCGGTTTTAGTGCTTACAACAAAAGGTATTTCAACATCAACAGAATTTACATTGTTATCTTCATCGTTAAAGTATATTAAATTGCTAGTGATAACACCGCTTAAACTATATTCACCGTCATCAATATACTCATTTGTAACAATAGCCTTAGAATAATTTACAGCAAGCAACTTATCTATTCTTGGTTCTTCTTCTGTCAATGTCAAACTTCCTTCTATTTTTTTCTCAAAACAAATAGGTTCACAAACGACACTGTTTTCATAACTAGAACTTGTTGTTTCGGTTAAATTTTCAACTGAATATAAATCTGTTATAAGATTTACACTCTTTGTTTCATAAATTCTAACACAAACATCAAGTGGAATCTCTAAACTTACTTTAATTTCGTTTTCTTTTTCATTTATAGAGTTTTTCACTCCATTTTTTACAACATTCAAATCTAATTCAACTTTTGATTCTTTTGTTGCTTCCTTGCATTCAACTTCTTGTTTTACATCACTTTTTGTGTAAACTGATTTTATTTGTGGAGTTTCTTCATCAGTTAAATACATAAGTTTGTTTACAAGTTCACAAGAAACACTAACAAAAGAATCGGCACTAGTTACATCTTTAACATAAACATCACAAGTAGAAGATAGAATTTGTCGAACTGGTTCTTTTAAAGTTATTTCCATGTTTTCTGTCCATGATGAGTTTAATGAACTCGTAAGCGTTTCAAAGGTAGTTTGTTCTTCCATTGTACAAACATCGCTTGAAGCACCACTAAGATATGATATTTCTTCGTTGTTTAAACAATAGCCATTTAGTTTAATTAAACAATCAACTTTTGCTGTATTATTGTTTAAAGATTGTACTTTTGCATCTATGCTTTTAACCTTTGAATACACTTTTGATGTTGGATTTATGCATGAATCTGCAATCTTAGTAGAAAATGGTGAAGAGTAAGCGGAGTTTCCAACAAGTCCTTGCTCTGTTAAATAAACAAGACTTACTAAAATATTTCCGTTTATAGTTGCTTCCCCCGTAAGTGCCTCGACTTGTGTGCAATTTCCTTCCACATTTACTGCTAAAATCTTGCTTACCGATTCACTAGAATCTAAACTAACCGAGCATTCCAGCGCTACATCTAAGTCTTTTAATCTTTGTTTACATGCCACCAAAAACTTGTCATAAGAATTATTATTTGTCATAGTTCCTCCATTCTTCATTGTTATATTGTACTTACACGCTTTAATTTTTAGAACTAAAACCATAATATTCTTAATAAAAAAAAGACAACATTTATTTTGTTGTCTTTTTTGTATTCTTACTTTTTTTCACTTTGTCATCTTCGTCATCATCGTCTTCGTCGTCAAAATCATCATCATCGTCATCATCGTCTTCGTCGTCATCATCAATGTCATCAAGATCATCTAAATCATCAATATCATCATCTTCATCTTCCTCGTCGTCGTTATCGTCATCATCGTCTTCGTCGTCATCAAGATCACTATCGTCGCCAAAAACAATATCATCATCATCTAAATCTGAATCTAAATCGTCGTCATCTTTAATTGAAGAATCTCCAACTTCTTCGTCTTGTGTATCATATTCATCATCGTTTTCATCACGATTAACATAGTTTGCCCAATCATCACTATCTTTATCAATACTTTCAGGATCAATATTTCTTTCTTCCATACATTGTGGGCACATTATCTCATCTGGTCCAATATAATTTGTTTTACAAATTGGGCAGAGTTCCAATTCTTCATTTTCTCCACCACCAACTTGCATTTCTGCCTTACAAACACTGCAGTATTTATCTTTTTTTAAAATATAATTTAATTCACATCTTGGACATCTTATATATTGTTGTTTTGCCATTTTTACCTCTTGTTTTAAATTCCCCCTTATTATATGTAGAAAGAACTTATATGTCTACTATTTTTAACAAAATTTTTTTTATTTTTTTATTAAAATAATTTTGTTTAAAACACATATATTTATTATGTAGTTTGTAATATTTTATGTAAACAATTTTATTGTGTTAAAAAATAACTATCAAAAGCGATAGTTATTTTTTATCTTTTAATACAACATTTCCACAAAGCACATCAAAATACGAAAATGTTTGCAATTTTTCATTGGCTAAAATTGTAAAAACACTTGGATAAGCATTATCTATTACTCCAACAAAAGTATCAAATTTTTTTCTTCCCCTATTAACACAAAGTTCAACACTATTACCCTTTAAAGCAAAAATTTGAGATTTTATTTGTTCAAGTGCTTGTGTGTTTACTTTAATCATAATCTCCTCCAAATAAGTTATTGACAAAAAATATATTTTTAATCAAAAGGATATTGAAAATAGTATAACTATATGATATATTTACTATGGAGATAATATGAATAAGGAATTAACACCTAAAATTAAAGAAAAAATAAAATCTTTAACTACTAAACAAAAAGCATATATATATTTAAGGGCTTTGATGGTTGAAAAGAACAAACAATTATCAAGCGTTTTGCACAAAAATTTATCAAATGAACAATACACTATAATCAAAGCTGAACTGTTGCATTTTTTATATGATGGCAATACAAATTATGGAAATTCATATAGATATAATAGACTTTTAAGTTTTTTTCAAAACAGAAAAAATGTTTATGATTTAATGGACAATTATTCTTTGTGTTCTTACATTTTATATTATGATGTCTTTATAAAAAATGTATTTGATGCACACACTTTTGACCAAATACAAAGAGAAGCGCTTTACACATATAATAAAGTTTCAAAATACATTGAAAGAGACAGAATACATTTTAATAGTTTTAATGATACAAATATAAATTTACAAACTTATTTAAAATCAGAGTATAGATATTCATTATTGAATTTTTTGAAAAAAGAACTAAAATTAGAAAAAAATATTGATTTAATTAACTTATATTTATATACAAATTTTGATTTTGCATTAGATGATGATATAAATGAAAGAATTATCAAAACGTCAAAATCGTTTCAAAATAACAAATATGATAACAATAAAATATACGCAAATCAAGTTGAAGAATATATTGATGAAAATGGCAATGCCTATTATTTAGATCACGAAGGAAATTTGATTCAAATAAGCGACATAGAAGATTTTAAATATGAAAATGAAATTATAAAAGCAACCAAGAAAGGTTTAAAAATTTTATACAACTATAACGAAGAATATACAAAATAAAAAACGCATCAATTGATGCGTTTTATTTTTATGGGGTGAATAATGGGACTTGAACCCATGGTCTCCAGAGCCACAATCTGGCGCGTTAGCCAACTACGCTATATCCACCACAAAAGCATATTAAGTCTATCATGACATGTTTTTTTTGTCAATAATAATTTATTATCTTTTATAAAATGTTAAAAATATAAATAATAAAAAAGCACTTTTACAAGTGCTTTTTATTGTATTTATAATGTTTGCTCTTTTTCTTTATTATATAATTTATTTGCTATATCTTTTGCGAGTTTATATTGTTGTAAATCTTTAACTTTTTCTTCTTCGGGTAGTTTTTCAAAAGGAAGAGATAACACTGGATCATCTTTTGCCCATTGATTTCTTTTTAGCCATTCATTATGTATTTCATCACCAATTTCAAGTGAGCTAAGGTTGTCTTTTTGACTCTTTATAACTAATCCAGCCACAACTCTTGCCGCTTCGTAATTTTCTTTTTGCCAATCAAAACTTAACTGATTGTATGAAGAATTTGCAATGTCAATTTCATAGCCGTTCTCTGTAAGTCTTACATTAGAAGGCAAATTATTTTTGTCTAATTTTTCTAAATAACTCACGTCATTTATTTTTTTCCATCTTGGTTCATAAGTTCCATCTTCTTTAAGTCTTGTTTTTCTCCATATCTCATGCAAACTTTCTGCAACACTATTTGTAATATTTTCTTCCAACTTATTTGATTTATCAAGATTGTTTAAAAATGTTGCATTTTCTACACCCTTAGCCAAATCAGGTTCTAAGAATTTTACAAACTCAACTCCATGATTTGAAAATCTTAATACTATATTATAAATATTATAATAACCACCACCACTTAAATTAGCATCATCAATAGATTGTTTAATTGTATTAAAGTCAATTTCTTCCTCTAATAATTCCATAATATGGCAAGCCAATATAACATCTTCACCTTCAAAAATACCATCAAAGCATGTATTTACGCATTTTTTCCAGTTTTCTTTTTTAGAATAGTTTATAAACTGCATTCCTTTATCAAAATATACTTTTTTTAAATTTGATTGTTCCATAATAACCTCACAAATATACTACAATATATTTAATGAAATGTCAATATATAGTTTTTTAACAAATTAAATTAAGTTTTATTTTCAATTTAAATAAATTACATCAAATAATATAATCTCTTGTATTTGAAAATTCAATGAGTAAAACTATTAAGAAAGAAATAAAATTATTACATTTATCATTTTTGTTTAACAATTTAAACCATAATATTAGATGATTAAATACACCCTTTTACAATAAATTTACCTACACAACTATTAACAATATTTAAGATTAAAAATAATTAGTAAGATATTATTTAAAGTTAAAAAACAGACTATTTGACTATATGCGACGATGTAAAAGGACATTGCTATTTTTGTTAAAAAATAAACACATATGCAAATGCATATGTGTGAGAAAACATAAAAAAGACCAATTCTATGATTAATTTTTATAATTCTATTTATTCTGGCAATGACCATATTACATTCTTATAATTTAATAATTAACCTTTTTGAATTTCAACTTAAAAATAAACTCAATAACAAGGCTCTTTAAATACTCACTCGTAGGAGTGTAGACACCTACATGACTATGAGTGAGTGTTTAAAAGTAAACACAGTTAGTGAGATTTAATTTTAAGTTGAAACAAGGACTATTTGACTATATGCGACAATGTAAAAGGACATTGCTATTTTTGTTAAAAAATAACACATATGCAAACGCATATGTGTAAGAAAACAAAAAAACCAATTCTATGATTAATTTTTATAATTCTATTTATTCTGGCAATGACCATATTACGAGGAGCAGAGTGTCAAGCAGTCCGAAGGACTATTTGACTATATGCGACGATGTAACAGGACATTGCTATTTTTGTTAAAAAATAAACACATATGCAAAAAGCATATGTGTGAGAAAACATAAAAAAAGACAATCCGAAGATTGTCTATTTTTAGTTTTCTGGCAATGTCCTATTTTACCAGGCCGTTTCCAACCAAGCATCGTCGGCGATGAGAAGCTTAACTTCTGTGTTCGGGATGAGAACAGGTGTACCTTCTCTCTATTGTCACCAGAAATGGTATATTTAGTGGAAAACCACGAAATATTGAATTATTTTTTACAGTACCCTGACAACTGCATATTTTAGAATAAGGGTTAAATTTATAAGCATATTTTGTAAGCCAATCACAGTATATACCAATTCGTATATATTTTGCAAACGAATTCACAAAATATTGTGATTAAGCCCTCGACCTATTAGTATCGGTCAGCTACATACATTACTGTACTTCCACCTCCGACCTATCAACCTGGTAGTCTTCCAGGGGTCTTACTAACTTGTGTTATGGGATATCTTATCTTGAGGCAAGTTTCACGCTTAGATGCTTTCAGCGTTTATCTTTTCCGCACATCGCTACCCAGCTATGCCGTTGGTACGACAACTGGTGCACCATTGGTGCGTCCATCCCGGTCCTCTCGTACTAGGGACAGCTCCTCTCAAATATCCTACGCCCACGATAGATAGGGACCAAACTGTCTCACGACGTTTTGAACCCAGCTCGCGTGCCACTTTAATCGGCGAACAGCCGAACCCTTGGGACCTACTACAGCCCCAGGATGTGACGAGCCGACATCGAGGTGCCAAACCTCCCCG
>CALWEY010000082.1 GCA_944377435.1 uncultured Clostridia bacterium
TCACAAAAGACTATGTTGATAAAACAATTGAATGTGTTAAAAGAGCACTCAGTGATGCAAAACTCACTATAAATCAAATAGACAAAGTTATTTTAGTTGGTGGTTCAACTCGTATTCCAGCAGTTTACGAAGCTGTTAAAAACTTCACAGGAAAAGAACCATTCAAAGGTATCAACCCAGATGAATGTGTTGCAATTGGTGCAGCAATTCAAGCAGGTGTTCTTGCTGGCGAAGTTAAAGATGTCCTTCTATTGGATGTAACACCACTTTCACTTGGTATTGAAACACTTGGTGGAGTATTTACAAAACTTATTGAAAGAAACACAACAATCCCAACAAAGAAATCACAAATATTCTCAACAGCAACAGATAACCAACCAGGAGTTGATATTCATGTTCTTCAAGGTGAAAGAGAATTTGCTTCTCAAAACAAAACACTTGGAAGATTCCAATTAACAGACATTCCACCAGCACCAAGAGGCGTTCCACAAATTGAAGTTACATTTGATATTGATGCAAACGGAATTGTTCATGTAAGTGCAAAAGACCTTGGAACAAACAAAGAACAATCAATAACAATTACAGCATCTTCAAACTTAACAGAAGACGAAATCAACAAAGCAATCAAAGAAGCTGAACAAAATGCCGAAGAAGATAAAAAACGCCGTGAATTGATTGAAGCTAAAAACAATCTCGACAACCAAATCTATCAACTTGAAAAACTTGTTAAAGATTCTGGCGACAAGATTGGCGAAGACGACAAGAAAAAACTTGAAGAAGCAATAGAAGAAGCCAAAAAAGCAAAAGATTTAACAACAGCCGAAGAAGTTAAAAAAGCAGGTGAAACACTTGCAAAAGCTTCAGAAGAAGTAGTTGTTAAACTATACCAAAACGCTAAACCACAAGGCGATGGATCAAATGCTAACGGCTCAAACGGTTCAGACGGCGACCCAGAAGTTGTTGTAGACGAAGATAAAAAAGACTAACACTAAATTGTTTTAATGTGCATAATCTTAAATAAAACGCCCAAAAGCAGAAACAAACTCTGTTTTTGGGCATTTTGTGAGTAATGTGCACTTTAAAACAATCTATAACATAATTTGTTAGCTAATAAAAAGGAGCAATATGGCAAACAAAGATTATTATAAAATTTTAGGGGTCGACAAAAATGCAAGCGCTGACGAAATAAAATCAGCGTATAGAAAACTTGCAAAAAAATATCACCCAGACCTAAATAAAGACAATCCCGAAGCTGCCGACAAGTTTAAAGAGATAAACGAAGCATATGAAGTTTTAGGCGACGAGAAAAAGCGTAGCAATTACGATCAATTTGGCTCTGCCGATGGTCCACAATTCTCTGGATTTAACACAGGTTCAGGTGGAATGGGTGGTGGTTTTGATTTCAGTGGCGATTTTGGCGATATTTTTGGCGATATTTTTTCAGCATTTGGTGGTGGAAGAACAAGACAAAAAACCTATCGTGGAGAAGATATAAATGTTGCCATGACAATAACTTTAAAAGAGGCTTGTTTAGGAACAACAAAAACTATTCTTGTAAACAAACTTGATAGATGTGAATACTGCCAAGGCACAGGTGCAAAAAACGGCAAAGAATTTTCAACTTGTCCAGACTGTAAAGGTGCTGGAAGGGTAAGGTATCAACAAAATACAATTTTTGGAACAACCATAAGAGAAGGCGAGTGTCAAACTTGTGGTGGAACAGGTAAAATAATAAAAGAAAGATGCCCATATTGTAATGGTAAAGGTTACACAAGGGTTCAAAAATCTGTTCAAGTTAAAGTTCCAGCAGGAATAGACAACGACCAAATTTTAAGAATGAATGGTCAAGGCAATTCACCAACTAGACAGGGAATAAATGGCGACTTAAACATAAAAATAAATGTTTTAGACGATAAACTTTTAGAGCGTAAAGGCAACGATTTGTATATAGATGTTTATGTTCCATTCACAACGCTAATTTTAGGTGGATCTGTTGATGTTCCAACGCTAGAAGGAGTTTTCAATTTAACCATTAAAGAGTTAACTCAAAGTGGAACAATCATGCGTATAAAAGGCAAAGGCGCAAAAATTTTGCATAGAGAAACAAGGGGAGATTTGCTTGTAACACTTAAAGCAGAATCACCTAAATCACTTGACAAAAAGACAAAAGATGCTTTAAAAGATATACAAAACAACATTTCAATCAGTCAATATCCAAAATATAAAAAATATATGGATACAAATAAAGAAGTAAAATAAAAGGTACAATTTGAAAAAGTTTTTTGGAAAAAAAGAAAATAATTATATAATAATAAACGGCGAGGATCTAGACCACCTTGCCGTTTTGCGATGTAGTACAAATGAAGAAGTTTTGTGTTTTTGTGGCGATGAGTATGAATATACTTGTAAAATTCAAGAAATAACAAAAAAATATGCAAAATGTTTAATTTTAGATAAAAAAATATGTAAAAAGAATCCAACAAAAAATATAGTGCTTTTTCAGGGGCTTCCAAAATTAGATAAATTGGAACTAATTACGCAAAAATTAACCGAACTTGGCATAAACAAAATAGTGCCTTTTGAAAGTGATTTCACAATTGCAAAAAAAAATATAAATAAAATTGAACGATTAAATAAAATCTCAAAAGAAGCATGTAAACAATGTGGCAGAAGTTTGCCTGTTATTGTAGAGGAACCAATAAAGTTTAACAATTTAAAAGAAAAATTAAATGATTTTGATTTAGTTTTATTTGCAAACGAAACAAATAGACAAATAACCGATATAAACTTTAACGATAAAAATAATATAGCAATAATTGTTGGAAGCGAAGGTGGTTTTTCAAATAGAGAACTAGAAATGTTAACAAAAGACGAAAAAATAACTCAAATTGGACTTGGAGAGCGAATACTTCGAACGGAAACAGCAAGCATAGTACTTTGTGGCATTGTAAGTTATTTAACAAAAAACTAAGCGGAGAAAAATGAAAATAGTTGTATATACACTAGGGTGTAAAGTAAATCAATACGAAAGTGAAAGTTTAATGTTTGTGCTTGGTCAAAGTGGGCACGAAGTTTTTTCGCATCTAACATATGCAGATTTGTACATAATAAACACTTGTGCAGTAACAAACGAAGCAGAAAAAAAATCTCGTCAAGCCATTGCAAAATGCAAAGCACTTAATCCAAACGCAAAAATTATTGTTTGTGGTTGTGCATCGGAAAAGAATGCAAAACAATTTAGAGATATAGAAAATGTTACTTACATAACAGGAGTTGCAAACAAACTTGACGTTGCTTTTAACCTTAATAGCAATGCTACGCAAATTTATAAACACACTGATGAATATGATGACAACTACACATCAGTGCCAACAAAAACAAGGGCATATGTAAAAATACAAGATGGTTGCAATAATTTTTGCTCATATTGCATAATTCCATATCTAAGAGGAAGAAGTAGGTCAAGAAATATAATAAGCATATTAAATGAAATAAACCAGCTTTCAAAAACGGTAAAAGAAATTGTAATAACAGGAATAGATGTCTCAGATTATAAAATAGACAACAAAAAAGCGTTAAATGTTTTAATAGAGAAATTAAAACCATACAAAAATATCCGTTTTAGATTAAGTTCTCTAGAACAAGGCGTAATTGACCAATCTTTAATTGATGCTTTTAAAGATGTAAACATTTGCCCACACTTTCATTTGTCGCTTCAAAGTGGTTGCAATTCCGTTTTAAAGCGAATGAATAGAAAATATAGAACAAAAGACTATTTAAAAACTGTTAAACTGCTACGAAAAAATTTTGACAATCCAAATATATCAACTGATATTATTGTAGGCTTCCCAGAAGAAACAGAAGAAGAGTTTAAAGAAACATATAATTTTGCAAAAAAGGTTGGTTTTGCAAACATTCATATTTTTCCATATTCAAAAAGAAGTGGTACAGTTGCCGAAAGATATAAACAAGTTGATGGCAATGTAAAGAAAAAAAGAGTAAAAAAATTAGAAAACTTAAACAAAAAATTAAATAAAAAATATATCAAAAAGAGTAAACATGGTTATCATAAAGTTTTAATAGAAGAAAATGAAGACGGTTTTTATATTGGACATAGCGAGAACTATATAAAGTGCTATATCCCAGAAAAAGTAGAAATAAATTCATTTGTAACAGTAAAAATTGAAAAACCATATAAGGACGGCGCATTAGCAACATTAAAAGTGTAAAAATAAAAAAAATTCTTGACATAAACAGAAAATATATGTATACTAAGCAAGAATTTTGAACTTAAAAGAAGGTGAAAAAAGTGACAGTTGTTAAAGTTGGCGAAAATGAAAGTCTTGAAAGCGCAATTAAAAGATTTAAAAGAAAATGCCAAAAAGACGGTATAATTGGCGACATAAGAAAGAAAGAAGCATATAAAAAACCTTCTGTTGCAAAAAAAGAAAAAGCCGAAGCTGCAAGAAAAAGAGCACGCAAAAGAGGTTAATCAAAAAAATAAAAAAACTCACAAAATATGTGAGTTTTTTTATTTGTCATCAATTCCAAGTAATCTATCTGCTGAAATATCTAATGCTAAACAAATTGCTTTTAAATTGTCGTAGCCCGGTTTACTTTTTCCTTTAAGCCATTCACTAATTTGACTTTGTTTTAATCCTATCTTATTAGCTAGTTGTGATTGATTTAAGTTATAATCTATCATTATATCTTTAAGAATATCTATAAAATCCATAAATTACCTCAATTATTATAATTTTATATCAATTTTATATATTATAGAATATGCTATATATACTTATCATTATATTAAACTATTAAAAATTTTTAGTCAATTTTAAATGTATTAAAAAAATTAAAATACCATAAAATATTAGTGAAAAAAAAAAGGCTACAATAATATCAATAGTAATAGTTACAATCTTGGTTATAGGCATATACCTTTTTTT
>CALWEY010000083.1 GCA_944377435.1 uncultured Clostridia bacterium
TAATGATAATTTTGCTTAAAGCATAACGTCAGCACGAATAAATTTTTATAGTTTAAACTGTTAATAAAAGTAAAATCAAAAATACTAAAAATTTTATATGATATAATGTTTTTTACTGAAACGATTAACAAAAAGTGGAAAAATAACCAATTCTTATGGATGTAAAGACGTTAAGTAGATTTTAAATGATAAAATAACTTTGCCCGACAAAAAAGGTATAAAAAGAAAACATGCAGTGATTACTGGGGAAAATATTAAATATAGAGTTATAAGTCAAATTTTATTTTTATCCACTTAACACCAATATATATTTTTGTGTTAGAATTGGATAGCAAACTTTCCGCCAAAGAAGAAAAAGAACGAGTTATCGTTCTTTTTTTATGATTATGGAGAGTTTATTTACTCGTTATCTTCCTTTCATTTCACTTCGCTCATTTAAGAAAGGCGACTGCGTTTTTCTTCTGCAAACTTGCAAGCAGTTTGCCCCTTAAAAACTTGTATTCAATCTATTTGTTTTCAAATTTCAAGCCTTTCGCCACTAAAAATAAGAATAGTTTTTTATCAAATAACCTTAAACTAACCTTAGACAATCCTAGTTTATCTAAAAAAAATCTCTTTTAATTACAAAGAGATTTTTAGTCTTTAATTATTTAATTGACTTAATTCTGTAAAACTTATATTAACTTGAAAACAAATAGCACTCGACTGAACGGTGTTTTCTGTTGCCTTTTGTCTTACAATAAAAATTACATCTTCATAATAAAAATTGTCAGCAACATAAGTCCAACGATTGCTTTGGTTTAAACTTAAATCGTTTACCCAACCAGCAGTATTGTAAACAGAGTCATTATCATCACCTTGAATTGATAAAGTGTCTACACTTTTATTTTCAGTACCTTCTATAGTCGTCATATATTTAGGATTATAATTCAAAACCTTATACTCCAAATTTAACGAAGATAATTCTGATTCTTCCTGAGATGTTAATTCTCGTACAAAATAATCATATCCACCATTGTTATTAGCTTGCGAATAGTATTTCCCTATATTTATGTTGTATGGATTACTGCTATCTTGATAAAACACAAACTTTTCTTCTTCAAAAGTGTCGGAACTACCTTGGGAACCCAAACTTGCGATTGTAGATCTTAATTTTTCACTTAATAAAGTTTGAATGTTTTGTTTTAATGTGTATTTAGTTGGCTTTGTTCCTGCACTTGCATTATATTTGTTTGATTCTGGAATACGGACAGATATTGAAATTTCACCTGGTGCAAAACTTTGTCCTGTCATCAAAGCATTATATGAATTGATTTTTGTATCTCCATAATTATATAAACCATTTAATAATTGGTAAACTCCTCTACCATCTTCGTTATAAAAATCTTAAATAAATTCACCAACAAACCAAGAACCATTATTTATAGAAAATTCAAGTGAATAGGCATCAAGTCCAGAATGTCCAGTAAATTCATAGTCAGTATGTTCAAAACCTGTAACTTCTGCATAAACTTGTGCATAAGAGTCCTGATAAACTCTAAGAATTTCAACTGTGTTTTGCCTATCTTGTTTTGTTGAATCCTTTTCATCACCACACGCAGTTAGTACAAACATTGCAGACATAAAAATAGCAAAAGCAAGACATATTTTTAAAATTTTATTTTTTAAAAGAAAAGTTTTCACAAAATTTCCTTTTATTTGTATTTTTTGTCTGTTATATTATCTATTGCAATTACGAGAGCAACTAAAAATGGCATATCTTCTTCATTTGCTTCAAGCTCAAATGCGTCGGCAAAAATTGTAATTTGTCGTCTTATTGTTCCAATAACTTCTCCATTTTTTAATATTTGTGTGGTTAAACCAAAAAACTTACCTTGAATTTTTATTTCATCTTTATAACCCAAAACAAAATATTCTTGTTTTACATTAAACCACTTGTCTTTTACTGTTGCAATTTTATTTTTATTTGCATCATAAATATATGCTTTATGAACAAACCAATTAAACCATTTATTACGAACTTTAAAAAGTCTGTTGCCTTCTTTATCGCAAACATATTTTACACGAGTAACACTAAAAACACGACCTTTTACCTTAAATACATCTTCTTTATTTTCGTTGACAACCGAAGAACCTCCACCAAGTGACCATATTTTGTTTTTAATATAAACTTTCATGTTATTCCCCCTATTTTATAAATCTTGAAATTTCATATCCAATTAAAATTGCAAGTGCTATCCAACATACTAACTTAACAACAAGTAATATTATCCATCTTCTTTTTGCAATTTTATCAATGTTATATTCATTTTTAATTTCTTCAAAATTATTTTCCGTTTCAATTTCAACTGCCCTGCCAGTTGTGGTCATAGTATTAAACTTTATTTTTATGTTGTTTTCTTCTTTAAGTTTTATTTTAAATAAACAATCTATTGATATGCATTTTCTATCATAAGGTGGTTCAAAAATTCCAAAAATACTTACAATAAACGAAATAAGCGCATATAGCCACCAAAGTTTGCTTTTTAATTCCAATTCCCTGGTGAAAGCAATTTCAATCTCATCTTTTTCTGTTTGAATATTTACCTCGTACGAACCAAACTCATTTATTTTGCATTTAACATATTTGTTGTCAACATAAATATTAGGAACAAATTTTGAATTGACACCAACAAATTTTAAATTAACAGTTTTCATTATGCCACCCCCATTGCAATAACAATAATTGTAATAATTACAACTGCAATTACAACCGAAGAAATC
>CALWEY010000084.1 GCA_944377435.1 uncultured Clostridia bacterium
TTTTAAAATCACTTTTTAACTTTAATAATAATGGTAAAAGTTTGGTTCTAAATTTAGATGATTTGTGTGATATATTTATCTCATTTTATAAAAATGAAGACAATTATAGTTACAATAAGGAATTTTCAGAGTACTTTCTATTTGATTTTGGCAATTTAAAAAAAATGATAGAAGTAATCAAAACAAAACAAAAAGATCCGAGTTTTTTGTACTTGCTACTGTCGAATTGTGGAGAAAGTGGAATACATTATTTGCATAATGGAGTTTTGATAAAAAGTCATGGTTTGTTGCATGATAAATGGATTAATTATAAAGAGAACAATAACGATAAGCAAAAGAATGATGGGCGAGCAAAAGAGAACAATGTTATGCCATTTATAAATTGGGCGTTAAAATATGGTGATGGCTCTCATATATTCCTTAATTTGGATTGTTGCAATAAACAATTGGAGATGCTTAAACCATTTATGAAATTTTATTTTGATAAATCATCCTTTGAAAAATTAAATGATATATTTATTAAAAGTAAAGAAATATTTCCATTTGCGTTGTATCCTTTAGATAATAGATGCTTTAAGATTAAAAATTTGATATGTGATGTATCGAAAGCAAACTCTGCACATGTAGTACAAAGAGAAATGAACGCTGTGTATTCAAACAACTCCGAAATAACAGAACAGTATATACAAATGATAGCAAAAGAATTGCAATCAAGTATTGTTGATGGCTTTTATGCCCGAGTAATAGAAAAAAACGACCCAATTGTTGCATATGCAAATTGTGAAATGGGGCATTGTGCTAATATTAATGCAAATGGTTGTGAATATCTTTATGAATCTTATATAGCAAATAATTGTCAACCTTTTTTAATTTTTGAAAAAACGGAATATGGAAGTATACCTGTTGCAAGTTTTCGAATTGATATTGATTTAAACTCCAATATGGGGACCATCACATGTCTTGAGGTAAAAAGGGAAGTTAAATTTTTATATTCGAATAGTAAAAAGAAAAGTATTGTTAAGGTATTTGATGATGTAATTTCTAGGTTTGTAAAACTTTATGAATTGTATTTTCATTCCAAGATGAAAATGATTACTATGGGACAAATTACACATTGTGACATAAATGATATCCTTTCAGAATTTTATAGTATTCAAAAGGGACCATTTAAGAGTGCTCAAAAAAGGAAAGTTGTTTCACCGAGTGAATACAATCATTTTATAGTTTATAAAAGTTTGAATAAGGAGTAATTATGTTATATATTTTTATATCTCACTATGACGACTATAGTGAAAATGTAGAAAAGATAAAAAATATAGACAGAGAAAATGTTAAGAAAATATATTTGGAAGATTATTTTGTAAATCCGTTTAAAATTGAAGAATCTGATAGAATATATATTTTAACAAATGCCACATCCGTTTTGCCGTTTGTAAAACAATTCGGTGAAAATTATTATGTAATAAATAAAAACTATTATATGAAAAATCTTAATAAGTTTGATATTCAAAAACATTTAAGTAATAGAAATATTTCTGTGCCAACCTTATTAGAGTTTGAGAGAATAAATAAAAGAAGTTTCCCTATTATGTGTAAAAGCAAAAAACACGCAGATTTCGTAATAGCAATATATACCTTAGGGACATTCAATTCTTTATTTAGCAAATATAATAAAAATGATTTTTATCTTGAACAATTGGTTAGAATTAACGAAGAAATAAAAGTTTATTTTGTAAAAGACGAAACATATTTCTATGATGGATATCATAATGAAAAATTACATAAAGAAATTTCTGATATTTGTAAAAAGATAAGCGAGATATTGACATTGGATGTTTTTTCTATTGATGTTTTAGTGTGTAATGGAAAATTATTTGTTATAGACATTAATCCTGCAGCTGGACTATTTAACTCTATGTCGGCAAGGAAAAAGTTGGTGGAGTGGATATGATGGAAATTTTTATGGGTGGAAGATTATGTTTGTTAGGCGAACATAGTGATTGGGCTAGTAATTATCAAGAAGTCAACGATAGAATAATTAATGGATGTGCTTTGGCAATAGGACTTTCGCAAGGTATAACGGCAACAGTAAATAAAGTTCAAGATGAATTTGTAATCGAAATGCCAAATAATTTTAATGAATTATTATCTATTGCGTTTACTGAAGAAAATTTATCAAAAGAAATTAAAGACAATAGTTTTTTTGCCTATGCATGTGGTGCAGCGTTGTTAATAAAGGAAAAATATAATATTGGTGGGATTAATATTAAAATTACAGAGATTACTTTACCTATAAAAAAGGGGTTGGCTTCTAGTGCGGCAATTTGTTTGTTGGTCGTTCGAGCTTTTAATAGATTATATGAACTGAATTTGTCTGAAGATGATGAGATGCACTTGGCTTGTGAAGGAGAGAAAAAAGCAGGTTCGCAATGTGGTTTGATGGATGAAGTTAGTATATTAGGAAATAAATTATTTATTTTAAATTTTAAAAAGAACAAGCTTGAATATAAGTTATGCAAAGTAAAAAAAACAGTTTATATTGTTTTTGCGGATTTGAATAGTGAAAAAAATACGAAAAAAATTTTGGAAGATTTAAATAGAGCATATCCGTTTGCTCATAGTGCAAAAGAAAGGGGTGCCCATTATTACTTGGGAAAGAAAAATAGAGAAATAATAGATAGGGCATTAAAGTGTTTGGAAACGGGAGACATAAAAGGTTTTGGACGATTATATAATTATGCTCAAAGGCTTTTTGATAAGTATATGTTACCTTTGTGTCCAAGTGAATTGAGTGCTCCAAACTTGCATAAATACCTTAGAGATAAATATATCAAAACTCTAACATATGGAGGGAAAGGGGTCGGTTCTCAAGGGGATGGAAGCATACAATTTGTTGCAAAAGATAAAAAGTATCAAGAATTATTGAGAAAATATTTAATAAGTAAGGGATTAAATGCTTATAGCATAACTATTGAACCGCAAGGAAATAAAAT
>CALWEY010000085.1 GCA_944377435.1 uncultured Clostridia bacterium
AGGTGAAATAAACCATTATGATGCAATCCAATCCAAACCGAAACTCACCCAAACGGCCGCTGATCTTTTATTATGCAAAATTAATTTAATTTAAAACATTTGCAATAAATTGTAATATATAGTAACATATATGTATTATATTTTAAGGAGAATTTATGCAAGATATCGAAATGGTAAAAGAAGTAAAAGATGGTTATGAACAAGATTTAAAAAAAGCGCTTGACCATCTTATTAGTGAATATCAAGTAATTAGAGCTGGTAGAGCAAATCCTCATATTTTAGATAAAGTTTTCGTAGAATATTATGGAGTTCCAACACCAATAAATCAAATGGCAAATATTTCTGTTCCAGAAGCAAGAATGATTATGATTAGTGTTTGGGATCAAAGTCAGGTTAAAGAAATATCTAAAGCAATATTAGCATCTGATATCGGAGTTACGCCTAGCGATGATGGCAAGGTTATTCGACTTGTTTTTCCTGCACTTACAGAAGAAAGAAGAAAAGAAATTGTAAAGCAAGTTAAAAAATTATGTGAGGAAACAAAAGTTGTAATGCGTAATGCAAGAAGAGATTGCTTAGATTTATATAAGCAAATGAAAAAAGATAACGAATTAAGCGAAGATGAATTGGCAACTTTAGAAACTGATGTTCAAAAATTGCAAGATAAATATATATCTCTTTGTGATAAAGAAAGTTTAGACAAAGAAAAAGAGGTTATGGAAATTTAATGGACCATCTAATTGGCTTAAAGTTAGAAGACGCAATAAAGGAATTAAACAATAAAGGTATTAGTTTTAAAATTGTGAGCAACAATCATAATGTGGAAGGCGATACAGTGCTTGTTACTAATGCTACACAACTACAAGATAAAACAATAGTGCTTACTGTTGGAAGTTTTATATTTAAATTGAAGGACTAGTGTGATGTTAAAAATAGATAAAAATAAAATTCCATATCATGTTGGCATAATAATGGATGGCAATGGTAGATGGGCAAAGAAAAGATTACTTCCTCGTTTGGCAGGACATAAGGCTGGTGTAGATGCCTTAAAAAGAGTTACAAATGCCGCAAGAGAGTTGGGAATAAAAGAATTGTCCTTTTTTGCTTTTTCAACAGAAAATTGGCAAAGAGACAAAGAAGAAGTTGATGGTATTTTTGACTTAGTGCAAAAGCACCTTGAAGAAAATTATGACAGGTTTATTCATGACAAAGTAAAAATAACAACAATGGGTGATATATCAAAGCTACCTAAAAAACTATATGAACTCTTAGTTGATGTTACAGATAAAACTAAACACAACACAGAATTTGTAGTTAATATAGGTTTAAATTATGGATCAAGGTCAGAAATTGTAAAAGCATGCAACAACCTTATAGAAAAAGGCAAAAAGAACATAACACAGCAAGATTTTATAAATGAATTGTATACTTCATCTTTGAAAGACCCAGATTTAATCATTAGAACTAGCGGCGAACAAAGATTAAGTAATTTTATGCTGTTTCAATCAGCATATAGTGAATTATACTTTACTAAAACTTATTGGCCAGATTTTGATAAAAAACATCTTGTTAAGGCAATTATAAATTACCAGTCAAGAGATAGAAGATTTGGCAAAATTAAACAGGAGAAAAATACATGAAACAAAGAACAATTACAGGAGCAATTATTGTTGCAACAATAATTTTAGTTTTGCTTGCAAGACAGTTAACAACTTATATTTTTGATGCATTTATATTGTTACTAAGTTTTATTGCAACTTATGAAATGACAAATTTGTTAGCAAAAATGAATTTGTACAACAACAAATATTTTGCGTTAAGTTATCCATTTTTGGCGTATGGGTTGTTTATACTTGGTATAAATACATCTATGAAATGGTATATGATAGTTCTTATTGAACTTGCTTTAATTGTTGTTTTCTTTGGCGTTTTAGCAATGCTTGGTCTTATTTTATCTAAAAAAACAAAAAATGAAATAGAAACAAGAAATTTAAAAATTAAAGTTGAAAGATTTTCTATGTACAAAACCATTCATACAATGTTTGCTTATTTTTATCCTTCACTTTTAATGTTGTTTTTTGTGGCAATAAATAATATACAAAACATGGGATATTTGTTTGATGTCCCTGTTGAGTACTTGGCTTACATTTCAGTCTTTGCCTTAATATTAACTTTCACAATACCAATTTTTTCGGACACTTTTGCATATTTAACTGGTATACTTTTTAAAGGTCCAAAACTTTGTCCAAAAATTAGTCCAAATAAAACAATATCTGGTGCGATTGGCGGAGTTTTGTGGGGAATAATTGGTTCACTTGCAATATTTTTAATATTCAATTCAATTCCTGAATATAATGAAGCATTTACAAGTGTTGGTTTTGCATTCTGGCAATTTATAATTTTAGGCTTTGTTGCTTCAATTATTTGTATATGTGGAGATTTGTTTGAAAGTTATTTAAAGAGAAAAGCAAATGTAAAAGATGCTGGTGATATTTTACCCGGACATGGTGGCATACTAGATAGAATGGACAGCCATATATTTTGTGCACCTATAGTATTTATATTTTTAGTTATTTTGCTTTAAGGAGTTATAATGAGTTTTTTGTGTGCTGGTTTTTTTAGTACCGTATTGTATGTTTTTTTGGCAATTTGTATATTGCTTTTGATGGTGCTTATTCATGAATTTGGGCATTATGTTGTTGGAAGAATGCTTGGATTTAAAATCAATGAATTTTCTATTGGTTTTGGTAAAGCAATATTTTCAAAAACAAATAAACGAGGTGAAAAAATTTCGCTTCGTATTTTTCCGCTTGGCGGATATTGTGCTTTTGAAGGTGAAGGTGACGATGAAGATGATGATGTAAAAACTGAAAAAACCGATAAAACTGATAAAAAGCAAGAAGATAAAAAAGTTGAAACAAAAAATTTAAATGTTGATAAAAAAGAAACAACAGAAATTATAAATGAAATTAACGAAATAACAACAAGCGATGTTGATTCAATAAAAACAAAAAAACAATACAACAAAGACGCATTTAACAATCAAAAAGCGTGGAAAAGGTTGCTGGTTTATGGTGCTGGTGTGTTTTTTAACTTTCTAAGTGCAATTATATTTTCTTTTATTTTGCTTGTTTCATATGGATATGACATACCACAGGCAAAACTTCTTTCTGCGGGTGAAGTACAAGGCTTGCAAGATAGAACAATTCTAATATATAGCACCAAATTAAATCAAGATGATGTTATTGTAAAAGTTAATGGTCATAGAATTAGTATATTAACCGGAACTCTTTCGGAACAATTATCAAACATTGAGCCAAATACTGATTTTACAATAACTGTAAAAAGCAACAATCAAGAAAGAGAAATTGTTGTTCAATATACTGTATACAATGAAGAAGAAGGAATAACAGACTATTCAAATCTTTATTCAATGCAACCATATAGGCATTCATTTTTTGAGGCACTTGGCAGAAGTTTTGAAATTTCAATCGGTTTTGCCTGGGTACTCTTAAAAGGTTTTTGGCAAATAATAACCGGTCAAATTGCATTTAGCCAACTTGGTGGGCCAATTTCTACCATTGGAATGATTACAACAATTACTCAAAGTGGACTAATGAATTTCTTAATATTATTGCCACTACTCGCTGCAAATCTTGCCGTGTTTAATTTCTTACCAATACCTGCGTTAGATGGCTCTCACGCTTTATTTACACTACTAGAATTGATATTTGGAAAACCTGTTGTAAGCAGAAAAGTAGAAAACTATATTCATTTTTATGGCTTGTTAGTTTTACTACTATTTGTAATTGTTGTTGATATTGTTCATATTGCTGTTGTGGGATTATAAATGGAAATATTAGATAAAATAAACAAAGAATTTAATAATGAATATGATTTTTTAAGAGTGTTAAAAGTTGAATATAACACTCTTTTATCATGTGCTGAAATTTGGTTTTTGTACCCCGAAAATATTAAAGATTTAGAAGATGATGAAAAAAAACAGATAATTGATTTTATAAAAAATGAATTAAGTTTAAATTGTGAAATTAAAATAAAATTTAAAAAAAGTTATTTAGACGAAAATTTAATAAAAAAACATTTAATAAATTATCTAAAAAATGTCAATTCATCACTATTTGCTTATTATCAAGACAAAAATATTGAAATTGTAAAAGACGCATTTAATATTGTTGTTAAATTTAATTTAATTAAAGAAATTTATGATTATTTTATTTATAATAATTTAAAAGAAAATATTTTAAATGAATTAAATAAAAATTTTATTGCAAATTTTAGTGTGGAAATATTTGAAAATAAAAATGAAATAATTGACGATAATATTTTAATTAAGCACGAAGAAGAACTTATAAAAAATTTACCACAACCTAAAAAAGTTGTTCGTTATGAAGTGTACGAGCCAGAAAAAATAATTGGTGTAGATATAACACCAATGCCAGAATACATAAAGGGTCAACCTGATGAAAAAGAGTCTGTAATTTTAGCTGGAGAAATTAGCAATTTGGCTGAGAAGACTTATATTTCAAGAAGGACAAAAAAGAAAGGTGGAAGTGAAGAAAGTTATTATTACACTTTTACGCTTACTGATAAAACAGCAAGTATTCCTGCTATTTATTTTTCTAATAAAACAACATATAAAAAAGCTAAGCTTTTAAAAGATGGAGATAAAATTCTCGTTATAGGAAATATTAGAAAAGGTCAAAGAGAAAAAACACTAAGTTTAAAAAGTATATCTTTTTGTGAAATAATAAATAAAGACGAAAATATTGAAGAAAAAGAAGAAGAAAAACCAGTTCAAAATATTCATTTTGATAATTATAGAGTAGTTAAACCAACTGTTTATATGCCACTTAAACAAGAGAATATATTTGATAAAATGCCATCATATAACGATTTTATCACAAATAATAATTTTGTTGTTTTTGATGTTGAAACAACTGGACTAGAACCAACGGTTAACGAAATAATTGAAATCGGTGCAGTAAAAATTGTTAATGGCAAAATAAAAGAACAGTTTCAAACTTTAATTTGTCCAGAAAATGAAATTCCAGAAGAAATAACAAATTTGACTACAATAACAAATGATATGGTAAAAAACGCACCAAGTAATAATGATGCAATATCCGATTTTTATAAGTTCTGTGAAAATTGTTCGCTAGTTGGATATAATGTTTCGTTTGACTTTGCTTTTATAAATAACAGTGCAAAAAAGGCTGGTTTATACTTTAATAATCAAACATACGATGCAATGGTTATGGCAAAAAATAAATTATATTTGCCAAGATATAGACTTATAAATGTGGTTGAAGCACTAAATTTAACATTAAATAATGCTCATAGAGCACTTGCCGATGCGACTGCAACTGCCGAAGTCTTTTTAAAATTAAACGAAATTTAAAAAATATAATAAAAATTATTGATTTGTGTATTATATGTATGATATACTTAGGTATGCTAGATTGAGAGTGGGTGATGAACCCACTCTTAATTGTAGAATGGGGGTTATATGGCTGGAAAGGTAGTACAAATTTGCCAAGAGAAAATAAATCCAATAATAGAAAAAATGGGTTACGAAGTGGTAGAAGTTGAATATGCTAAAAAATCAGATGGCATGAACTTAACTTTTTACATTGACAATGACAAAGGAATAACAATTGAAGATTGTGAAAAAGTTAATGAAGTAGTAGAGCCACTTTTAGATGAAATCAATCCAACAAATGATGCAACATACATTTTAAATGTAAGTTCACCAGGTATTGATAGACCTGTTAAAACTCAAAGAGATTTTTTAAGAAATAAGGATAAACTAGTTGAAGTTACTTTGTATAGTGCTAAAAATGGTAAAAAAAAATATAAAGGTTTATTAAAAAATTTTAATGAAAATCTTGTAGAAATAGATGTTGATGGCACCATGATGTCATTTGAACATAAAAATGTGGCACAAGTAAGCCCTGTAATAGAATTTTAAGGAGTAAATCATGATAAATAAAGATTTTTTTCAAGCATTAGAAGAAATTGAAACAACAAAAAAAATAAATTCACAACAACTAATTGAAACATTAGAGGCTGCATTAACATCAGCTTATAAAAAAATGTATGGAGAAGCAAAAAGTGCACAAGTAAAACTTGTCCCAGAAAAAAATGCAATTAAAATTTATAGTTATAAAACTGTTGTAGAAGAAGTTGAAAATCCAGACAAAGAAATTTCTTTGCAAGACGCTCAAAATATTAAATCATCTTACAAAGTTGGCGATGAAGTTATGCAAGAAGAAAACACAAAAGACTTTGGAAGAATTGCTGCACAAACAGCAAAACAGGTTGTCATGCAAAAATTAAAAGAAATGGAAAGACAAATTGCTGTTGATGAGTTAAGTGAAAAAGAAGACGAATTATTAACAACAATAGTAAAAAGAATTGAACAAAATGTTGTATATGTTCAAATTGCTGGCTCACATACAGAAGGTGTAATGCTTGAACAAGATCAAATACCTGGTGAGAAATTCCATGTAAACGATAGAATTAAAGTATATGTTAAAAAAATTAAAGATTCTTTCAAAGGAGTACAAATTCAAGTTTCAAGAAGCAATGTTGGATTTTTAAGAAAACTTTTTGAAATTGAAGTTCCAGAAATAGAAAATGGCGAAGTAGTAATTAAAAATATTGCAAGAGATCCTGGAAACAGAAGCAAGGTTGCAATAATGGCAACAAAACCTCATATAGATGCACTCGGTGCCTGTGTTGGAAATAGGGGAGTTAGAATTAACACAATTATGAGTGAAATAAATGGTGAGAAAATAGATTTGGTGCCATATTCAGATGATCCACTAGAATATATTGCAAACGCACTCAGCCCAGCAAAAGTATTAAGTGTAGAAATAAATGAAAGTTTAAAATCATCAAGAGTTATTGTTCCAGATGATAAATTGTCATTGGCAATTGGAAAGATGGGACAAAATGTAAGACTTGCTGCAAGACTTACAGGCTGGAAAATAGATGTAAAACCAGAAAGCTCAGTAAATAGCAATGAAGTAAAAGAAGTTGAATATGAGCTTACAGACCTTAATGATGAAGACGATTCTTTTGCAAGTTTAGAAGATATAACCGATGATGGTGAATAATGAAAGAAGTTTTTAGAACATGTTGCGTATGTAGAAAAAAGCAAAATAAAAATGATTTGAACAGAATTTCTAAACAAGGTGAAAAGGTTATAATAGATAACAAAAAAGAATTTGGTGGAAAAGCAACATATGTTTGTAAAAATGAAAATTGCATAACAATGCTTGTAAACAAAAAGATGCTAAATAAAGTTTATAAATGCAATTTTAGTAATGAAGTTTATAAAAATATCAGTGAGGAGTTAATTGATACAAAACATAAATAAAATAAATGGGTTAATAAATATAGCTAATAAAGCAGGTTATCTTATTATAGGTTCTGACGCTTTAAAAGGTTATAATAAAAAGTTGTATTTATTACTTTATAGTTTAGATATAGGCAAAAATACTGAAAAAATAGTAAACGCTATAAAATTCAATCCAAATTGTGTTATTTATGGCATTGATTCAATTGACTTTTGTAAAATTGTTAGTGTGCCAAATTGTAAAATTGTTGGATTAAAGAATAAAGGAATATCGGAAGAAATTATAAAATATTTGAGAGGTGATTATATTGGCTAACCAAGTAGAAAAGCAAAATTCAAATGGATTAAATAACTTAAAATCCATATATAAAATTCAAACGAGCGGAGCAATTCAAATTTTTCTTCGTGATTTAAGAGCGTCTAAAAATCAACTTGATGACACTATAAGAAAGATACATGAACAGAAAAAACTTCGTGATGCTCAAAAACAAGAAGAAACAGTTAAAGTTGAAACAAAGGTTGAAACAAAAATGGAAGAAAAACCACAAGTTCAACAAGTAGCTTCGCCCGAAGTTAAGGTACAACAACAGCCAGAAAAGAAACAAGAAGTTTCAAATTTTAAATCATCTCAAAATAAATTTAATAATGATAAATTTAACAAGGATCGACAGAATTTTAATAACAGACCTTTTAATAAAGAGAGAACAAACAATTTCCAAAAACCATGGGGGCAAAAACCACAAAATAACAATAACCAAAGGACATTTGGCAATAACCAACAAAGACCATGGAATAAAAATGGACAGGGAAAATCGTTTGGTCAAAGAAATAATAATTTTGCATCATCTAAGGCAAATTCATTTAAGATTTTTGAGCCAACTGAAAGTAGTGCAGTTTTATCTCAACCAGAAAGAAATTATGGCAATAAAAATAAATCAAATAGGCAGATAGAAGAAAAGAAACAAATTAGTAAAAAAGCACTGTTAAGAAAAAATATTATCGTAGATGATATGGATCTAGAAGATATTGACGGAATTAGAATGGGCAACAGAAAACTTGTAAAAAAGAAAAAAGAACAAAAAACTTTTGTTGCACCAAAAATTGATAGTGCAGTAATTACAACGGAAAATGTAACAGTAAAAACTTTATCAGAAAAAACAGGTAGACCTGTTACTGAAATAATTAAACAACTAATGATGTTGGGTGTAATGGCCAATATAAATAGTAGCATTGATTTTATGACTGCAGAACTTGTTGCAGGAGAACTTGGCGTTAAACTTGAACAAAAACTAGAAAAATCATTTGAAGAACAGATGTTGGAAGATGTTAAAGTTCACGAAGAAGATGAAAAAGATATGCAAAAAAGACCTCCTGTTGTTGCAGTAATGGGACATGTTGACCATGGTAAAACATCACTTCTAGACGCGATAAGAAAAACTAATGTTGTAAGTGGCGAAGCGGGTGGAATCACACAAAAGATAGGTGCTTATCAAGTAACTGTAAACAATGATAAAATAACATTTATTGATACTCCAGGACATGCTGCATTTACAGCTATGCGTGCTCGTGGTGCAAAAGTAACAGATATAGCAGTTTTAGTTGTTGCCGCTGATGATGGAATAATGCCACAAACAATAGAAGCAATAAATCATATAAAAGCCGCAAATGTTCCTATGATTGTTGCAATAAACAAAATTGATAAACCAGAAGCTAATATCGAACGAGTAAAACAACAACTTGCAGAAAATGGTGTTTTGCCAGAAGAATGGGGAGGCGATGCTATTTTAGTTCCTGTTTCGGCTAAAAAAGGAATTGGTATTGAAGAACTCTTAAAAATGATATTGCTTGTTGCAGAAGTTCAAGAACTTAAAGCAAATCCAAAGCAAAGCGCTGTTGGTACCATTATAGAGGCAGAACTCGATAAAAATAGAGGCCCTGTAGCCACTGTTTTAGTTCAAAATGGAACACTTAGAGTTGGTGATTCAATTATGAGTGGTGTGTCATACGGAAAAGTTAGAGCGATGTATGACGAAAATGGAAAAACTGTTAAAATTGCCCCTCCAAGTACTCCAGTTGCGGTTTTAGGGTTAGATTCTGTTCCAAATTCTGGTGAGAAAGTATTTGCTGTAGATGAAAAATTGTCTAAACAAGTAATTCAAGAAAGAATAGCAAAAGCAAAGGAAAATCGTGCAAATTCAACAAGTGGTGTTTCGCTTGAAGATTTTATGGATAAAGTAAATGAAGGTAAACTTAAAGCGTTAAATATCATTATAAAAGCAGATGTTCAAGGGTCAGTTGAAGCTTTAAAACAATCACTCACTGCAATTAAAAACGAAGAAGCAAAAGTTGTTTGTATTCATAGTGGAGCAGGTGCAGTTACAGAGTCTGATTTATTGCTTGCTCAAGCATCAAACGCTGTTGTTATAAACTTTAATTTAAAAGTATCTTCAAAAATTGAACAGATAGCAGAATCAATGGGTGTTCAAATTAAATCTTATAAGGTTATATATGAAGTTGTTGATGATGTAACTAATGCACTTAGTGGAATGTTGTCTGTAAAATATGAAGAACAAGTAATAGGTCATGCCGAAGTTAGAGCAATGTTTAAGTTGTCAACTAGTGGAGTTGTATGCGGTTGCTATGTAAAAGATGGTAAAGTTACAAGAAACTCTTTTGTAAATGTATATAGAAATAATGAAAAAATATTGGAAACAGCAGTTGAAGCTTTAAGGATACAAAAAGATGATAAATCAGAAGTTAACTACGGATATGAATGTGGTATAAAACTTAAAGATTCAACAGGAGTTGCTATTGGAGATATATTTGAAATTTATCAAAAAGTTGAAGTAAAAAGAGGTTAGTATGCAAAATCTAAGAATTGAAAGAGCAAATTCAGAAGTAGAAAAAGCATTAAATGAAATTTTACGAAACAAAATAAACGATCCAAGATTAAATGAATTTATAACAATAACATATGTTAACTTGTCTGTTGATTTTAGACATTGTAAAGTTGGTGTTAGTGTCTTTACCGGCGATAAAAATGTTGTGTTAAAACAATTAAGAAAGAGCGAAGGATATATTAAAAGAGAGCTTGTGAAAGAAGTAAAGCTTCCATATACACCTGAACTTACATTTATTCTTGATGAAGGTGCTAAACATAGTGAAGATATAAATGCAATATTAAGCACTTTAAATATTCCAAAAGAGAGCGAAGAAAGTAATGAAGATTAAACTTCTATTAAAAAAAATTAAACAAAGCAAAAATGTGGCAGTATTTGGTCATCAATCACCAGATGGTGATTGCTTGGGCAGTATATCTGCCATATGTTTTTTATGTAAAAAATACAATAAAAAAGTTGACGCTTATGTAGATGATGTAATATCAAAAAAATACGAATTTTTAAATCTTAACTTTATAAAAAATGAAAATATAGATTTAAGACAATATGATTTAATAATAAGTGTTGACGTTGCTAGCTTAAAACTTTTAGGAAAATATGGAAACAGTTTTATTGGTCATAAAAATTCTATTGTTATAGATCACCACTATAATAGAGATTTATTAGGGACAATAAACTATATAGATATTAAAAAAGCATCATGTTGTGAGATAATATACGAAATAATAAAAGCTAGCAAACAAAAAATAGATTCGCATATTGCAACCTTATTATATCTGGGGATTGCTGATGATACAGGCTGTTTTGTCCATGACAATACAGAATTTGCATCTCATTTAATCGCTAGCGAACTATTCAAATTAGGTGCAAACTACAAACTCATAAATTATAATATTTTTAAATTAACAACTCAAAAAACTTTTGATATAACAAACAAATTAAATAATATTATGAAATTTGTTGATGGAGTTAGGTATGTAATGATTACAATAGATTTTATGAAAGAAAATGACTTTATAAAACATGACATTGGTGACTATGTTAATAAACTGGTAAACTTAGAAAATACAAAAATAGCGTTTGTTATGACAGAGAAACAAAAATCAGTATATTCAATCAATTTAAGAAGTTTAATAAATTATGATGTTTCAAAAGTTGCTCAAAAATTTAATGGCGGTGGGCATAAACAAGCAGCTGGTGGAGAAGTAAGGGGAAAACTTGACGATTGCGAAAAAGCTGTTGTTAATGAATGTTTAAATGCAATAAAACAGGGAGATAACAATGTTTGAAAAAAACGGAATAATTGTTTTAAATAAGCCAACAGGTATGTCATCAAGTTTAGCCGTACAAATAATTAAAAGAACAATAAAACCTAATAAAGTAGGACATTTAGGTACATTAGATCCACTAGGAACGGGTATATTACTTATTGCAGTTAACAAAGCAACGAAATTGTTTGATGAATACTTAAATAAGGATAAAATATATAAAGCAGTTTTTTATTTCGGAAAGGAAACGGATACTCTTGATAGTGAAGGTAAAATAATAAAATCAAATGATGTAAATATATCATTAAATCAAGTTAACGAAATATCAAAAAAATTTGAAGGTGAATTTGAGCAATTACCACCACAGTATTCTGCAAAAAAAATAAATGGTAAAAAAGCTTATGAACTAGCAAGACAAGGGAAACAAGTGCCACTAAAAACAAGGCATGTTAAAATATATAGTTGTAAAGTTTTAAGCCAAATGGCAAAGAATACATTTATGTTTGAAATCAAATGTTCTAGTGGAACTTATATAAGAAGTATATGCAGAGATATTGCAAAAGAACTGTCAACATATGGTACTATGCTAGCAATAATTCGTACTACATGTGGTATTTATACATTAAATGATAGTTGCACACTTGAAGATATAAAAAATAATAATTACAAATTTTACGAAATATAAACAAGAACAAAAATGGAGAAAATTATGGATAAAGTTAGATTTGGACCATCAGGAAATGAGCAAATTTTTTATGATGAAGGGAATAAATGTTCAACACAAGCACCAAAATGGCTAAAAGAAAAAGGGCTAAGTGCATATGAATTTTCTTTTGGACGGGGAATAAATATCAGCGAACAAACAGCAAAAATTATTGGTCAAAACGCAAAGGACAATGATATTTTAGTGTCTGCCCATGCTCCATATTATATAAATCTTGCAAATCCTAGTGAAGAAATGATTCAAAAATCTTTTGGATATATTGAAAAAGGTTTATATATTTTAGATTGCTTTGGTGGAAGAGATTATGTTGTTCATGTTGGCTCATGTGGTAAACTTGAAAGAGAAAAAGCGTTAGAGCTTATAAAAACAAATTTAAAAAGAATTGTTAGCATTGTAAAAGAAAATGGATTAATAAATGGTAAAAAAATTTGTCTTGAAACAATGGGTAAGCCACAACAAATTGGTACATATCAAGAAATAATAGATTTGTGCACAATTGATGAATGTTTAGTTCCAACATTTGATTTTGGCCACATAAATGCGCTTGGCGGAGGGTGTCTAAAAACATACGATGATTACAAAAAAATATTAGATTTAGCTATTGACAAATTGGGAGATAGAGCAAAATCATGTCATATTCATTTTTCTAAAATTGAATACGGAAACAAAGGCGAAATAAGACATTTAAACTATGATGATACAATTTATGGTCCCGATTTTGAACCGCTTGCAAAAGTTATAAAAGATTTAAATTTAACACCTACTATTATTTGTGAATCAAGAGATAGAATGATGACCGATAGTTTGATTTTAAAAAATATCTATGAAAGTGTGTAAATATGATTCATAAATTATGTTTAGGTGATTTTAGGGAAAACTGTTATATTATAACAAACAGTAAAAATAAATGTGTCATTGTCGATGCCGGTGAAGAATTTGAAAAAATTAAAAATTTTATAGACAAAAATAATTTAAAAATTAAAGGAATAATATTAACACATGGACATTTTGACCATTGTGCATCTTGCAAAAAATTTCAAGATTTGGGTGTTAAAATTTATATTCATAAACTTGATGCAGATAAGTTGTACACTGACAACAATTTAGCTGGTTTATTTAATAAAACATTTGACGAATTCGATGCAGATGTAAAATTTGACGAAGGTAACCTTAAAGTTGGCGATTTTGATTTTAAAGTTATTCACACGCCGGGGCATAGCAATGGGAGTGTTTCATTTGTTTATAAAAACAATATTTTTTTGGGTGACACAATATTTTTAAATGGTGTTGGACGAACAGATTTTTATGATGGTTCCACTAAAAAACTAATTAGTAGCATACAAAAATTAAAACCTTATTTAAATGGTGAATATAATTTATTTTGTGGACATTAAAAAATGGTTGATTATTGTATATTTTGTGTGTTATACTGAACTGATATTTAATTAAGGAGTAAAAATACATGATTACAGCAGGTGATTTTAGAAAAGGCGTAACTTTTGAAATGGATGGAAATGTCTATGTTGTTGTAGATTTCCTTCATGTTAAACCAGGAAAAGGTTCTCCATTTGTAAGAACAAAAATCAAAAATGTTATTACAGGACAAGTTTTGGAAAGAACATTTAATCCAACAGACAAATTCCAAGTTGCAGTTATTGAAAGAAAAGAAATGCAATATTTGTACAATGAAGGTGATTTGTACTATTTTATGGATATGGAAACATATGACCAAATCCCATTAAACAAATCACAAGTAGAAGACGCAATGAATTTTATGACTGAAAACATGACAGCAACTATTCAATTCTACAAAGGAACAGCATTCTCTGTTGAGCCACCAACATTTGTTGAATTAACTATTGTTGATTGTGAGCCAGGAATTCAAGGCGATACGGCAAAATCAAGTTACAAACCAGCAAAATTGGAAACAGGTTACACAATAAATGTACCTCTATTTGTTAATAATGGCGAAAAGATTCGTGTCGATACAAGAGATGGGTCATACATGGAAAGAGTTAAATAATAAAAACAATTTAATGTCGAAATATGTAATACTTTTTAGTATTGCATATTTTTTTTTATTTTATGTTATCTTCCTAAGTTTTTAAAAATATATTATTTCAGGGAGAAAACAAATGTTACAAGAAGTTTTATCTGAAGAGTTATCAAATATAATAAACTATAAAATAGCATTTAGCGAACTTAGTGAAATAAGAATAAGAAAAGATAAGCCAATTATAGTTTTTATTAAAGGACAACCATATTATATTTGTGAAAAGGGACTTACTTGCAATATAAACAATGCAATTTTTGCAAATAAAGAAATGATAGACGATATTGTATATAAAGCAAGTGATTTTTCTATATATTCTGTAAACGAACAAATTAAGCAGGGTTTTATCATGCTTGAAAACGGGGTTAGAATAGGACTTTGCGGAAGTGTTGTAACAGAGAACAACCAAATAAAAACAATGATAAATTGGACAAGTTTGAATATTCGTATTCCTCATCAAATTAAGAATATGTCCCTTTGCGCATTTGATGACATTGTTAATGAAACAGGAATAAAAAACACTTTAATAATTTCTCCACCGGGCGCTGGTAAAACAACTTTTTTAAGAGATTTTATATATCAACTAAGCGAAAACAATTATTGCTTAAATGTTTGTGTTATTGATGAGCGAGGAGAAATCGCTGGCGGAGATAACAGTGGAATAAACTTAGGTAATTTTTGCGATGTAATTAGTTATTGTACGAAAAAACAGGGATTTTCTCAGTGTATAAGGTCAATGAATCCATCTTTAATTGTAACTGATGAAATTGGTAATGAAGAAGATTGTAACTGCTTAATTGATGCAATGAATTGTGGTGTAAAAGTGATTGCAACAATCCATGCATCAAGCATTGAAGACCTTAAACGAAAAAAAATTTTTGAAAAACTGCCAGCTTTTTATTTTGAAAGATATGTGCTTTTGTCAAACAGAGAAGGACCTGGAACATATGAAGGCACATATAATGAAAAATTTGCGAAAATAGTTAAATGGTGATGTATGACAATTATTTTAGTTTTAATAATTATTATTTGTTTTGGATTTATTGGTTTTAAACTTTCAGCTTTTTATATAAATAGAAAAAAGTTTTTTTCGTCATTACAAATACTTATGTCTAATTTAGAACTTGATGTTTCTTTTTCACAAGATAAATTAAAAAACCTAATTCAAAAAAACAGTGAGAATGTGTCAAGCAAAGAATTAAATACCTTGTGCCAAAACATTTTTGACTTATTAGATAAAAAGCAAAAAATTGACTATGAAATTTTTGATGACATAAAAATTTTAAAAAAAGAAGAAAAAGATCTTATATATTCCTTTTTCAATTCATTTGGAAGACTAGATGCATATTCTCAAAGCAAGGAAATAAAATCTTATCAAACTAAAGTGAATGAACTTTATATTGTGGCAAATGATGAATGTAAAAAATACGCAAGCTTATTTATTAAACTTGGTATTATATTTGGAATACTTATATGTTTATTAATTATTTAAGGAGAAAAATATGGGTGTTGAAGTTATTTTCAAGATTGCTGCAGTTGGAATTTTAACAACAGTTGTGGGTCAAATTTTAAAGCAAAGTGGTAAAGATGAAATTGCCACATTTTCAACGCTTGCGGGGTTAATTATTGTTCTTTTGATGGTGTTAGATTTAATAAACACACTTTTTGATACAGTTAGAAATCTTTTTGGCTTGTGAGGCTATATGGACATAATAAAAATTGTTGGAATAGGTCTAATAACTGTAATTGCATCAATGCTTGTAAAACCAATGAAACCCGAAATAAGCATAATTATTGGGCTTTGTGGTGGCATTTTAATTTTATCTCAAACCATCAATTACATATTAGATATTGTAAATGCTTTTACTAACATTGTTGAAAAAACAGGTCTAGATTTTGGACTTTTAAAAATTGTTTTAAAAATTATAGGTGTGGGTTATCTTACAGAATTTTCTGCAAGTTTGTGCAATGACGCTGGAAGTTCTAGCATTGCCGACAAAATTATATTTGCAGGGAAAATAATAATATTGTTTATTGCACTTCCAATAGTTACAAAAATATTAGAAATAATCATGGGGTTATTGCCATGAAGAAATTATCAGTTATTCTTTTATGTTTAATAGTTTTTGTTGGTGTTCCTTTTTTGCTTTCAGAGCATACGAATTCAGTTGTTTATTGCGATGATGAGATTACAGCAAGTGAAATTGAAGAGATAATAGAAGAAAGTGTAAACTCACAGCTTGGCGATTTAGATTTTTCAGATTTTGAAGATATATTAAACGAACTTGGCGATGAGGAAAAACAAATATTTGGTTCAGCTTCATTTTTAGATAAGATACAAAAAATAATATCAGGTGAGTTTAGTGAAAATCAACAGTCAATTTGGTCTGCTATAATAAATTTATTTTTTGAAGATGTTCTCTCGTTTTTGCCTCTTATTGCAATAGTTATTGCCATTAGCGTAACATTTAGTTTAGTTTCGTCATCGAAACCAAATGGAAAAACTAAATCTCTTGGTGATGTAATTCATTTTGTCTGCTATGGCACAGTAATTATTATTTTAGTAACTTGCACCGTATCAATGATAAACTTAACATCGTCAACAATACAGTCAATAAAAGCACAAATGGACATTGCATTTCCAATTTTACTAACAGTTATGACAGCCATCGGTGGAGTTGTGTCAGTAAGTGTTTACCAACCAGCAGTTGCTGTTTTAAGTGGAACAATAACAAACATATTTACAACAATTTTAATGCCAATATTTATATTTAGATTGGTATTTTCAATAATATCTAATTTATCTAACAATGTTAAATTGGAAAAGTTTGCTTCTTTTTTTTCAAGTGCATTTAAGTGGATAATTGGTTCGGTTTTTACAATTTTCTCTGCTTTTATAGCAATTCAGGGAATAATTGCAGGAAGTGTTGACGGTATATCTTTTAGAACGGCAAAATATGCAATAAAAAACACAATTCCGCTTTTAGGTTCCTATATTTCTGATGGATTAAACTTAATTGTTGCAAGTAGTGTGCTGATTAAAAATGCAGTTGGTGCATGTGGATTATTGCTTTTATTTTCAACAATAATTGTTCCTATTGTAAAACTTGTTGTTTTTATGTTTTCTTTAAAACTTGCATCTGCAATACTTGAACCAATCACTGATTCAAGAATATCAAACTTTATTTCTATGCTTGCAAAAAGTATTTCTCTTTTAATTGTAATAATAGTGGGCTGTGCATTTATGTATGTGCTGGTGTCTGGCATGATAATGCTTAGTGCTAACTTTATTTAGGAGGATATATGAGTATTTCATCTTGGATCTTATCAATTGCAGGAATATGTATTTTGTCAGTTTTAATTGATTTATTTTTACCTGATGGAAAATCGTCATCGCATATAAAAAATATTTTTAATTTCGTTATTATTTTGGTTATAATTGCACCACTTCCAAACTTATTACAAAAAGATTTTGATGCTTCTTTAATCTTTAATGAAAACGAAATTGTACTGCAAGAAGATTACATATATCAATTAAATAGAGATAAACTTACAATGCTTGAAAAGTCTATTGAAAACAAATTGACAGATAATGGACTTTTAAATATTGACATAAGCATTTCTGCAAACATTTTTACAACACAAATGACAATTGATGCGGTTTATGTCGATTTAAGTAATTTAGTTATACAAGATAACTCGGAGCATATAAATATAGAGAATGAAGTTATTGAAGTAATTATTTCATTTATAGATATCGAAAAGGAGAACATAAATTTCAGTGGATAACAAAAAAAAAGAAAGCAAATTTGCTTTTGTTGAAAAACTTAAAAATATAAAGCATTTCGAAATTATAGTTGTAATTGTTTTTTGTGCAATATTGCTCCTAATTTATGCTTCGACATTTAATACTAAAAAAAGTGAAAATAATACTTCAACAACTCTAACAACAGAAGAATATGCAACATATCTCGAGAATAAATTAAGTAATGTATTATCACATATAAACGGAGCAGGAAATGTCAGTGTAATGGTTACACTAGAATGTGGCGTTGAATATGTGTATGCAACCAACAAAACAGAAGAAACAACATCTTCAACTGTATCAGGAACTACAACAACTCAGACTACAACAACCGAAGAAGTAATACTAGTTTCTGTGTCAGGTAAGGCATCTCCAATTATACTAAAAGAAAATTTACCAAAAGTTAGTGGAGTTGTGATTGTTGCAAGTGGAGCAAATAACATAAGCGTAAGATTAGAACTGCAAAAAGCAGTTGAAGCACTTTTAGAAGTAGAAGAAAACGATATAGAGATTTTAGTTGGTAAATAAAAGGAGATTTATTATGTTAAAGAAAAGAACAAAAATTATTATTTTAGTTGCAATGGTATTGCTTCTTGGGGTTACAGGATATTTAAACATTGCTTTAAATAATAATGTGTCAAATCAAACTTCTGGAACAGTTACACAAATGAATTATTTTGATACCTATAGAGAAGATAGACAAGCAACAAGAGATCAGGAACTTTTATACTACGACGCTATTATAAATGCCGAAAATTCATCAGCAGAAGCAATTGCATCAGCAGAAGCTAAAAAAATGGAAATAATAAACACAATGGAAGCTGAACTTGTTATGGAAGGACTAATCAAAGCAAAAGGTTTTGAAGATGCCATTGTAACAAACTCTGCAACAAATGTTAATGTCATTGTTAAATGCGCAAGTTTGGAAAGTTCACAAGTTGCACAAATAGTTCAAATAGTAAAAGAACAAACATCTAAATCATTGGAGAATATAAAAATAATTCCAGTAGAATAATTGCAAAATAACTTTAATTATGGTATATTATTATGCGAAAGGTGAATATAAACCTTATACACAGTTTATATAATATAATTAAAGAGAGGAATATTGTGGCTGAATTTTTTAATGAGTTGCAAGAAGATAAAGGAAAAATTACATGTGATAGAAACATTTTACTTTCTATTATTTCACTTGCCACAAAAGAAATAAGCGGTGTTTCAAAATTGCAAGATAGTTTTTCAATGAAAATAAAAAAACTCTTTTCAAAAGCAGATTCAACAGGTGTTAAACTTAAAGTTGCTAATAATGGTCAGTTGGTTATTGATGTTTTTATTAGAATTTTTAGTGGCAATACAGTTCCTGAAATTGCATTTAAAGTTCAGGAAAACATCAAAAACAATATTGCTTCTATGGTGGATATGAGAGTTAGCAAAATCAATATTCATGTTGTTGGTGTTGATTTTAAAGCAGAAGAACAACTTTAACATAAAATCCCACTGTTATGTGGGATTTTTGTTTATTAGGAGAAAAATATGAGAGCATTAGCAAGAGAATATGTTTTTAAAAAAATTTATGCAAGTTTATTTCAAGAGAGTGACAATCAAGATTTTGAATTGCCTGATTTTTCTAGTTTTAAATTTAAAGATGATAAAGAATTTGTAAATTCGCTTTTTACTCTTTATGAAACCAACAAAAATGATGTTGAACAAACAATAAACAAATTATTGGTTGACTATTCTCCTGAAAGGGTTTTTAGAATAGATAGAGCAATATTATCGCTTGCCATAACAGAAATAAAATACTATAAAAAAACTCCTGTTGCAGTTGTTATAAACGAAGCAGTAGAACTGGCTAAAAAATATGGAACAGATAAGAGTTACTCTTTTGTAAATGGCTTACTTAAAAAAGTTATTGAGGAAAATTGATGGAAGAAAAAGCACTCACAGTTTCCCAACTTTCAATGTATATAAAGCAAATATTTGATGCAGAAGAGATGCTTTATAATATAAAAGTAATGGGCGAAATTTCTGGATTAAGTGTTGTGCGAGGTGTTGCTTATTTTACTTTAAAAGATGAAAATGCAACATTGTCATGCGTATGCTTTGATACAACAGACTTTTCTTTCTTAAATGGAGATAGGGTAATTGTTACCGGAACACCAAGATATTATGTTAAAGGTGGAAAATTAAATTTTAATGTTGCAAAAATTGCCAAATATGGAGTAGGAGAGTTATATCAAAAATTCTTAGACCTTAAAAACAAATTAGAAAAGAAAGGTTATTTTGATAAGGCCAATAAAAAACAACAGCCACAAAGCATAAAAAGAGTTGGCGTTGTAACAAGCAAAGAAGGCGCTGTTATACAAGATATTATAAATGTTGGTACTAGACGAAATCCTTTTATAGACATAGTGTTGTATCCTGTAAAAGTTCAAGGAGTAAATGCAGAACGAGAAATTGCAAAAGGTATAAATGTTTTAGATAATTATGATGTTGACTTAATAATTGTAGCAAGGGGTGGTGGTTCTCTTGAAGACTTAGAACCATTTAACACAGAAGTTGTTGCTGATGCTGTTCATAATTGTTCAAAATTTATTGTTTCAGCAGTTGGTCACGAAACTGACTATACAATTTGCGATTTTTGTAGTGATTTAAGGGCTCCAACACCAAGTGCTGCAGCTGAACTTGTTTTTGATAATATAGAAGAAAAAATTGTTGACTTTAAACAATATATAATTAGATTAAAACAATCTATAAAAGATGTTTATTTAGATAAACAACAAAATTTTGTAGATGTTTATAAAGATTTATATAAAAACTATAAAAATTTAAATGTGAAATATCAAAATAGATTTAGTAGTTGTTTGGTAGAATTTTTACATGCCGTTAATACATTTATAGAATCAAAACAACACAAACTTGAAGTGCTTTCATCTATGTTAAACAAATTAAATCCAAAAGAAGTACTTAAATTGGGATATGCTAGTGTGAAAAAAGATAATAAAAAAGTGGCTTCAATTAAAGATATAAATTTGAATGATGAAATGCAATTAACTTTTGTTGACGGTAAGGTTAGTGCTATAGTTTCAAAAATTGAAGGAGAAAAAAATGGAATTTGAAAACATGTTAAAACGACTTGAAGAAATTGTTAATCAACTAGAAAGTGGAGAATGTGATTTTGATGAGGCTACAAAGTTGTTTGAGGAGGGTAAAACTCTGGCAGAAAAATGTAGCGAAAAGTTAGATTCAAGTAAAGGTAAAATAACTGTTTTGTCTAATGAATTGGATAGTCTAGTTGAAAAAGATTTTAAATAATACACAATATAAGTGGTATTATGAATAACTAAAACACCATATATTGATGTTAGAATATATAATAAACCACTTGAAAAATTTATGACATTATGTTATACTATACATGAAGGTGCAGTATTCTAGTCAGCTTAGATTATTTGGAAGTTGAAAAGATAAGCAACGAAGGGCACAACTGTGAAGTTTCTGGTGCATGCTTTGATTGCCCAAATTGGGGTGTGTGCTGGAAGTTAAGATTTTTGGGCGCGTTATAATGGCATATAACACCCGACCCATTTATCGTGGAGACCCAAAATGGTGCAATATGTTAATTTGTACTGTTTGGGGTAAGAACCTGCATTGCGGTTTAAAATACGGCTGTGTGCAGAGTAGCCTGCTTTGAGTGAGTTTACAGGGATTGTGTGGTAAGGCAAGTTTTAAAATCGGCCAATTTTAATTCTAGTTTTGCATATGAAATTAAACTTGCAAAAAAAGCTAAGAATAGTTTAAGTTGTCAAGGAAAACTTCTAGACTGTTGACATTGTCAAACACTTTGGGGATTATAGTGTGGTCTAAGTGGCGATTCGGTGAAAAGGTTTTGCGTAAAAGGAAACTGCTCATACGGTGACGGTGAGTGCAAAATTTGGGAAATCCTACCGAACCTATGCCACAAGGTTTACTCAAAGTGTTACCTTTAAAATAAGTATTATAAATAGTTAATCTATTGAATATATATATTAAAAGGCATGGAAGTGCCTTTTTCAAATAAAGGAGAAATAAAGTGGATAATAAATCCAAGCCCAAACCCAATAAAAAGAAAAATAACAAACAAATGATATGGTCAATAAAAATTTTAGTTTTGTCTTTTGCGTTGTCAATTTGCTTTGGTATTTTAAGTGAAATGGTTTTAAGTGGGACGGGAATAATTATTGCAGTTTTAATTATTACAGTGTTTGTAACAATTTCAATTATTGCAGATATGATTGGTGTTGGAACAACGGCAGCGAATATTCAACCCTTTAGAGCAATGGCATCAAAAAAGGTTAGGGGGGCAAAAGAAGCAATAAAATTACTTCTTAAAGCAGATAGGGTTTCATCAATTTGTTGTGATGTTATTGGAGATGTGTGTGGAATTTTATCAGGTGCGGCTGGAGCAAGTATTGCTGTTAAAGTTGCTGTCGAATCGAATTCGGCACTCAATATAATTATAGCTTCGTTAATAAGTGCAATCGTTGCAAGTTTAACAATCTTTGGAAAGTCGGTATGTAAAAAATATGCTATAGACAATTCAAGTAAAATAGTTTTAGTTGTAGGAAAAGTGTTAAGTTTTTTTACTCCACAAAACAAATCAAAAACTTCCAAGAATAAAGATGATAGGAAGAAAATTGAAAACAATGAAAATACTAAAGATTCAAATACAAAAGTTGTTGAGCAGGATAGTGTTATAATAAATAGCAACGACCCAAAAACCGAAGAAGATGTTTCTAGATAAATAGGTTATAGATAATTAAAAAGGGAATAGGTAAAAACCTATTCTTTTTTTGTATACATAAACTGAATAAATATAAAAAGTGTTTTTATAAAAATAAACTTTATTAAATAATCATAAAAAAACCAATGCATAATTATGCAAAAAACGCTTGCATAATTATAAATTACATTGTATAATAATTCCAAATGGCTTGAATAAGTATTCATGCATATTTATTCAAAATATGCTCAATCCCTTATAAATAAAGGGTTGCAGCGGTTAAGGAGAAATGTAAAATGGCAAGGTCATCAAGACAATCAAAGATACTTGAACTTATATCAACACAGGATATTTCATCACAAGATGAACTAGTTGCTTGTTTAAAAGCAGCAAATTTTGATATAACGCAAGCTACAATTTCTAGAGATATAAAAGAACTTGGACTTATCAAAATCTTAACAAATGATGGCAAATATAAGTATGCTCTTATGGATAATGGAGAACAAACAGTATCTAATAAAAACATTTCCATTTTTAGAGAATCAGTTATATCTGTAAAACCCGCTAATAACCTATGCGTTATAAAAACAGTAAAAGGTCTTGCTTGTGGAATATGCTCCATGATAGATAAATTAAATTTAGAAAATGTACTTGGTTCTGTTTATGGCGATGATACTGTTATGGTGATTTTACCAAACAATCAAGGAGCACAAATAGCATCAGAAACTCTTGAACAATTAATAAGATAAAGGAATAAAAATGTTAAAAACATTAACTATAAAAAATTTTGCAATTATAGAAAATACAAGTCTAAGTTTTCACTTAGGCTTTAATGTTTTGATTGGAGAAACGGGAGCTGGTAAAAGCATAATATTAGATGCTTTAAATTTTGTTTTGGGAGACAAACCATCAAAGGATAATATTAGACATGGTTCAACCGAACTTATTGTAAAAGCAGTTTTTGAAAATGTTTCAAACAAAGTAATAGAAAAACTAAATGAGTTTCAAATTGAGTGTGATGATATTTTAATTATTTCACGAAGTTTTAATATAGAGGGAAAGTCAACTTGTTCAATAAATGGAGAACCCGTAACGGTTACTATGCTAAAACAAATTGGAAATTTAATTTTAGATTTCTATGGACAAAACGAAAGTGTCAGCATTTTAAATGTAAAGAATCATTTAAAAATGCTCGATTCATATAAGCCAGATTTACTTGCTTGTTCAAAAGAAAAAATTTCACAACTTTTACAATCTTATAAAGATATAGAAACACAAATTAAAAAAATTGGTGGAAATGGTGAAGATAGAGAAAGAACATTGGATTTACTTTCTTATCAAATTAAAGAAATTGAAAATGCAAAAATAGAAAAGAATGAAGATGAAAAGTTAGAAGAAAAAATAAAGACATTATCTAATTTTGAAAAAATATCATCATCTTTAAATCAGTGTTATAACTCTTTAAACAATAATGAGTTACAAAGTGCATTGTACAATTTAAACATTGCACAACAATATGACAGTAAACTTATACAGTACAATGATAGATTAAATAGTTGCCTAATTGAAATAGAAGATATAAGTTCGTCAATAAAAGAGTATTTATCAAATTTGTCATTCTCAGAAACAGAACTTGATGAAATAACAGAAAGACAAGAACAAATAAAAACTTTAAAAAAGAAATATGGTCCAACGCTAGACGATGTATCGAGTTTTTTAAATAAAATAAAAGAAGATTATGACAATATCTTAAATAGTGAAGAAATATTAAAGAACCTTTTAGTTAACCAAAATTATATAAGACACAAGTTATATAATGAGTGTTTGGTCTTACATAAATTAAGATTAGAATTAAGTAAAGAAATAGAGAAAAATGTTAAAGACGAACTTGCTTCGCTTGGTATGAAAAATACAAAATTTGAAATAAGTTTTAAGCAGTTAAAATCTGAGGAGGAATGCAATTTTACAAATAATGGAATTGATGAAGTAGAATTCTTATTCTCAGCAAATGTAGGAGAACAACAAAAGAGTTTGGCAAAAACGATTTCAGGTGGAGAAATGAGTAGATTTATGCTTGCTGTTAAAAATGTCTTTGCCCATGAAAACGATGTTTCACTTTTAGTATTTGATGAAATAGATAGTGGCGTAAGCGGAGAAATTGGCTATAAAGTTGGTCAAAATTTGGCTATGCTGTCTAAACATTATCAAATAATTTGCATTACTCATCTTGCGCAAGTTACTGCACTAGCAGACAAGCATATATTTATTAGTAAACATGTTGAAAATAATCAAACAAAAAGCATTGCAAAATATTTAAATGAAAGTGAACTTCTTGAATATTTATCTACTTTGTTTGGTAGCAAATCAAGCGAAATTGGACTTATGCACTCAAAAGAACTTTTAAATATGGCAAACGAGTACAAACAAACTTTGAATAATTAACAGAAAAAAAAGTAAACTACCTTATAGACTTATAAGGTGGTTTTTTTATGTTTAAAAAAGTTATATTAAAATTTATAGGTGTAATTTTTGCAAGTTGTTTTGTTATAACATTGCAAAATGTTGATTTTAAAACAATCTATTCTTTAAATGAAAACACTCCAATAACCCTTTCCAATTTGGAGCAACTAAACGAAAACAACTTGCTTGGTGATTTTGTTGAAACAAAATTAACCGAAGATATTTGGACAACAGGTGGTGTTAAAGAAAAGAAAACATCACTTGTTATAAAATTGTTTGGTTTTATTCCCATCAAAAAAACAACGGTTGTTGTTTGTGATGATAAATCGGTGTATCTTGGCGGAGTTCCACTTGGTTTTAGCGTTACAACAAAAGGTGTTATTGTTGTTGGAACCAATAGTGTTGTATCAAATTCAAAACAAAAAAACAATTCAAAGCTAACAAGCGGAGATATAGTTACAAAAATAAATGGAGTTGATATATTTGATGTAGAAGACATAAAAAAGCAATTAAACGAAAGCAATGGACAAGATGTTATTGTAACATATATTAGAGATGATAAAGAACAGACAACAACACTTACTCCAATTTTAGATTCTCAAACAAACGAATATAAACTGGGAATTTGGATAAGAAATGATGCCCAAGGTATAGGTACATTAACTTTTGTAACGGAAGAAAATGAGTTTGGAGCATTGGGTCATTCTATAACAGATTTTGAAACAGGTGTAGAAATACCTGTAAACGATGGAAATATTTATCCTTGCACAATGCTTGGAATAACAAAAGGAACAAAGGGGAAAGCGGGAGAACTGAGATGTTTATTTGTTCAAGGATCTATGACAAACGGCGATATTGAAAAAAATACAAGCTGTGGTGTATTTGGCGATATAACAAATGATAAAAATATTGTTGATAAAAACTTATCTTTCCCGATAGCATCAAGACTTTTAGTTAG
>CALWEY010000086.1 GCA_944377435.1 uncultured Clostridia bacterium
TTTCTTTTTCTCTTAATGAAGGAGAATCAATTTCTATTGTCGGACCAAATGGTTGTGGAAAATCTACTTTATTAAAAATGATTGCAGGTCTTGAAAAGATAGATAGTGGAAGTGTAAGTATAAAAAAAGACGCAAAAGTTGCTTATCTTGATCAAGTGGGTTCTAGTTATGAAGACAATAGATGTGTTTATGATATTTTAAAAGATTCTTTTTTAGAGTTAAATAAAATGGAAAAACGACTAAATGAATTACAAGAACAATTAAACTTACAAAATTTAAACAATGAGTATGATTCAACACTTGAAAAATATTGTAAACTATTAGAAAAATTTTCAATGCTTGGTGGCTATGAAGTTGATACTAATATTAGTATGGTTGCCGAAGGATTAAAAATAAGCAAAACGATGTTAAATCAAAGTTACAATAAATTAAGTGGTGGCGAAAAAACTTTGGTACAACTAGCAAAATCACTTTTAATAAAACCCGATTTATTTTTACTTGACGAACCAACAAATCACTTAGACATAGAAAGAATAGAGTGGCTAGAAAAATATATAAGATCGTTTAAAGGTGCAATGGTAATCGTTTCGCATGACAGATATTTTTTAGATAAAATGTCAAACAAAATTTTATCGTTAGATTTTGACATTCCAAAAGTTTACAACACAAATTATACAGGATACTTAGAAGAAAAAGAAAAAGATTTTGAAAAACAGTTAACACAATACAAGAACCAACAACAAGAAATAGCGCGTTTTGAAAAACAAATTAAATATTTTTCACAAATGGGCATGGCTAAAAATAGCTCGTCAATGTGTGACAGAGCTCATGCCCTACAAACTCAACTAGATAGATTAAGAAAAAATGCAATAACAAAGCCAAAAAAACCAAAAGATATAAACATTGCTTTTGATGAAGAAAAGAAATCAAGCAAAATAATTATTGAAGCAAAAAATTTAAAAACAGAAACGCCAAACGGTCAAGTAATTTTAGACAAAATAAATATCAAAATTTGTTCGGGCGAAAGAGTTGCTTTTATTGGAAATAACGGAAGCGGAAAGTCAACATTTTTAAAAATAGTTCTTGGTGCCAGCGAACTCCCATTTGAGGGGGAAGTTGTTGTTGGTCCTAGTGTAAAAATTGGGTATTTACCACAAATAATAAAATTTTCAAACGAAAATTTGACACTGCTTGGCTATTTTAAGGAATCATTGAATTTAGATGAACAAAAAGCCAGACAAATTTTAGCTGGTTTTAGATTTTATAAGGAAGATGTAAACAAAAAGGTAAAAAATTTATCCGGCGGAGAAAAAATTAAAATAAAACTCGCAGAGCTTTTGCAAGAAAAAATTAACACACTTATTTTCGATGAACCAACAAATCATATTGATATTCCAACAAAAGAAGTTTTAGAAAATGCATTAGAAGAATTTAAAGGTACTTTAATTTTTGTTAGTCATGATAGATATTTTATCAACAAATTCGCAGACAAAACAATAGAATTTAAAAACGGAAAAACAACGACCTATTTAGGTGGATATGATTTTTATAAACAAGAAAAATTGAAAAAACTTTAACAAAAAAAGACAGTATGATCTGTCTTTTTTGTTTTTATATAATTATAAAATTTTTAGTTTGTTAAACTTTTCTTGCCAAAATTCATCTAAAAATTGAAATGAATTTTTCGTAAATTCATTAGATAAATATTTTAATAAAATAACATTTAAAATAAAACTTCTGTGAGCATTATGCAGAAAGTATTTAAACTCGTCTTTTCTATCTTTAATTGATAAGTCTTTTAGTTTCTTTGGGGCAATTGTTTCGTCAATAATTGATATGAATTCTTCGTCATCAATTAGATGCTTGCATATAAAATTATATAATTTTTTTTGATTTAAAGTGCTTAAATAATCGCCATAAAGATCAAAAATTTTATTATTACTTATGTTATTTTTTTCAATCATGTTTTCGCCTTGTTCAACAGAAAATTCTGATTTGATTTTTTGTCTCATTTCACTCACCTACATCTATCTTGTCGTGTTTTTGTTTTATAAAAGCAGTTTAATGCAAAATTATCTATTGTGCAAACAATTTAAACAAAATACAAAAGTAATAAATTCATAAACCAAAAAGAAATTCAAAAACATAGTAGCTATTTAATGTAAAATTTTTATTTTTAAACTGTTTTAAAACTTTAAATTACATTCCAGCATTAAATTTATTTTAAAGAAATTATACCTGTGTGATTGCAAACTATCTGACATTTACATCTTCTACATAACTGTCAAAAGTACAATGTAAACAATAAAAGATTGAAGCAACATCTGTTGCAAAATTAACATACCATCTTTCATCTTCTACATAATCAAGGTCAGCATCTTTTGCTCTTTCTTTTTCCAATCCAAGTGAATAGCACATATTATGAATATACCATTCGCTTTCCAATTTTTTCAAACTTCGTGAAATTTTTATATCATTATTTTGCGCATATGTAAGTAATTGATTTAAAGCGTCCACTCTTTCTTCAAAATTATATTGATATGAATTATAAATTTTTAAGCTATTTGAATAAAAATCTGCAGTAAGTTCTTTTCCCGATTTTATTTTTAAAGAAACATTGTCTATAAATTTAGATTCTATGCGTTTTGTTATTGGTTTTGCACTAGATTGCATTAACAATGGCGTTGTTAATACTGCTGCTGTAAAAAACTTTTCTAAGTTTCTTCGAACAGTTTTTCTATTTACTTTAATGGACTTATTTTCAATAATAGTTCTTTGCAAACCATTAAATATTTCTTCGTTTTTTTTATCCAACTTGTTTACATTTATTTTATTTAATAATTCACTATAAATTTGCTTTATTTTTGTGAAAGTTTCTTTTTTGTTATTATTCATATATTTACCTTCATTTATATTATAATTTAGAATTATTTCATTGTCAATATGATGTATTTTGTCGAATAATAACACAAACTAATACAATTGTATAAAATTAAATATTGTGATAATATAAAGTTATGAAAAAAAGATTTTGCCTTATTACAATCATTGCAATAGTAATTTTTGTAATTCCTTTAGGTTTATTTATCCAAAAATATATTACAAAAAATAATATCGGACAAAATATTAACCAAACACTGGGTGTTTGGTGGTGGGACAATAGAATTGATGATTATTACTTAGACTTTGCAAAGCAAAATGGCGTCACAGAAATTTATTATTATGTTTCTAACTTTAATGATAAAATTGCAAATTTTGTTAAAAGCGCAAATCAAAAAAATATTCAAGTTTATTGGCTTGCTGGAGAATATGAATGGATAGAAAATTACTCTTTACTTGAAACAAAAATGAATGAATTTTTAAGTTTTCAAAAAAACTATAATAATTTATTTAGTGGTGTTCATTTTGATATAGAGCCACATCAAGATCCCGATTTTGAAAAAAGACGAGAAGAGGTTTTATATCAATATATCAATTTAACATATAGACTGAAACAAAACTACAACAACATTTATATTTCTTACGACATTCCCTGTTGGCTCGACGATGTTATTGAATTTAACGGACAAAACAAGAGAACTTTCGAATATGTTTTTGACAATTCTAGCTCTGTTACTCTCATGAGTTATCGTGATAGTGCACAAAACATTTACGATTTTGCAAAAGATGAAATTGAATATGCAAAAAAGACAAACAAAAAAATAAATTTAGGTGTCGAGACACAAGATGTTAGTGACGACAAAGTTACTTTCTTTGAAGAAGGAAAAACATATTTAACTCAACAAATAAAAGCTCTTAGAACTTTAATTCCACAGAACTACGGAGTTGCAATACACTATATAGAATCGTGGTATGAATTAAAGGAATAGTTTGAATATTATACAATAAGAAAATTAAGTAAAGTTGATAAAAATTTGACAAAATACAACAACTATGATAATTTTTGTTTGAGAAAAAACAAATAAAAATAAATGTAATTAAATTTAAGGGGTGTTTTATGTTTTATGTTGAGAAACAATGTATGTTAGATGATAGTTCTTGGATTGAAACGGTAAAAGATAATTACGTAAATAATGTATTACATGCGGAACATGCCGATGACGACTTTAAAAATTTCGTTAAAAATAAAACCAATTTAAAAATAAAGAAAAAATTAAATTTTATTTATTCGGCAAATTGGGATATTGAACTCACCTACAAAGTTACAGTATCTAAAAGTTATGAGGTTTTTGACGGATATGATGTAAAAACCGAAGGGACATTAACTCCACGATACAATGCAACGGGCCCAAACAATTTACATTTAGAAGAAAAAACAACATACAATCCTCAATCACATAGAGAAACTCAAACTCTTACCGATAATGTTAAAAGTAACATAACAAAATTTATTGTAAGCAGAAACGGATATTACAGTAGCACTAATAGTAATATAGATAAATCATCATTTAAAAACATTCAAGAAAATGATATGATAAAACTATTAGGTACAAACTATAAACACGAAATAGATAGTGATTTAGATAATCTGAAAGAAGAGTTAAAGAATAAAGATGTTTATAAAGAAGACAAAAAAGCATATAGAAAAATGGCATCAAATTTAGTTGGAAAAGACGGTTGCACCCTATCTAATTTAGAAATAGTAAATGTTGAAGTTACTAAGCCAAATTTGTCAAATGTAGATGTTTATGTTTGTTATGAATATGAATTGGAAGTTGAATATGAAGACAAAAAATATATAAGTTCAATAAGTGGCAATGATTTTTATATGCCCGAATTTAAAATATCAAAAGAAGCACAAAAGAAACTGGATAAAACAGCACTTTTTGTAAATTTATATAATAAAATTGGCAAAGTTTTCACATATGTTATATCAGCAATTTTATCACTTTTCGTTATATTTGGTATATTTGTTAAATTATACTTATATAATCCAGATTGGTCGCAGACATTTTTAAAATTCCCATTCCTTTTAGTAAACATAGTTTTAATTGTACTTTTAATTTTATTTAGTATAAGATTATCTGATATATCAAACTTTTTGATTTCACAAAATAAAGAAGGTTCAAATTATGCAATTAAAAATCAAAAACATTGGAAAAAAAGAATAAAAATAAGGACTTTATTATTCTATTTAGTTGCTATTTTGTGTGTAGCATTATTTATTTTTGAAATCTTCTGTTTAATTCGTATTATTCCTTTGATTTCAGGCGTAAAAATATCTTTTTTATAATCAAAAGGCTTTAAATAAGATCAAATTTTTAAATACAAATTATTACAAAAAAAGCGATTTTACAATCGCTTTTTATTTTTTAATTATTTTTCATATTCAACATTTTTGTTTGTTTTGTTTACATTTTTATTATTTTTTGTGTTTTTTGCATAATAAAAATTTTTTTTCATTCTTATAAACTTTCGACACATTTCTTTTTCTTCGTCATCATATATTGAATAAATTTTAACAAATTTATCATATAAAGATTTTATATCTGCACCTTCAACATAACACGCAAATTCGTAACACTCTTTTGCAGTTCCATATTTTAAAACAATGTCTTGAAGTTTTTTCCTTTCTTTGTCGTTACAATCAAATGTTTCCGCAAATTCACAACAATATTGCACATTTTTTAATTCGATTACTTTGTTGTATAACTTATCTAAATCCGCGCCTTTAACATAATAAGCAAATTTATAACACAATTCAGCATTACCCGATTGTAAAACAACATTTTGCAGTGCATTGATATCTGCACCTTTTACATCACAAGCAAAACGATAGCAAAAAAATGCATCTTTTGATTTTATCACTATATTTTGATGTTTTTCTATATTTGCGCTTTTAATATTTTTTGCAAAATAAAAACAATATTCTGGATCTTCTGCATTTAAAATTTCTTTTTCCAATCTAGCTTTATCTGAATTGATAACTTTTATTGCAAACAAACAGCAAAATTTTAAATTATGTGATTTTATTATTGCATCTTGAAGCGCATTTATATCTGCACCTTTTACATCGCAAGCAAATTTATAACAATATTCAGCATCTCCCGACTTAATTATTGCATCTTGAAGTAAGGCAATATCCGCTCCTTGAATATCATGAGCAAATTTATAGCAATATTCAGGATCGCCAAGAATTGACATTCTTTTTGATAATTTGTTAATATTTGCATACTTGTTATATTCTTTTGCAAACTCATATACATCATATTTATCACCTTTTCGTACTGCACTGCTCTGCTCAATATGAAACATTATATTTAATACCACAATAATCTCCTTATTTGAAACATAGTATAAATGTAATCGTACAGTTTGTCAATACTAGACTAAAATGCAAATTATTTGCGTAAATGTTTGTATTATACTATAAGTGCAAATGACTAATCAATGTTTATAATGACTCCATCAAATTTTTATTCTATTTTTATAAACTTAATTTTTATATTACAAAATATTTTTCAACAGAAATGGTAAAAAACAATAACTTTACTTTTCATTCAAAAAATGTACAAGCCAACAAAAAAAATTGACTATTGACACACCACTTTTGATATGTTATTCTTCAAAGGAAGATTAAAAATTTTTAAATAATTAGGTGGTGATTTATGAAAAAGTTTTTCAATCAGCCAATTGGTTATTTATTAAAATTAAAGAGTTTGAGTTTTATAGTTATTGCACTAACAATGTTTTTAATGACTATAAGTTTCTCTAACTCTTTTTTTGTAAATATCCATGCGCAAGAACAACAAAAAAATATATTAGTTGACAATGTACAAAATAGTGCCAGTATCTCTGGTGCGTACAGAATAATTTCTGCAAGCGACATAAACTATTGCTTAGACATTAAAGGCGGAATAATGTTAGAAAGTTCTGTCCCTATTCAAACATTTACAAATCACGACGGAGCTAACCAAAAATTTATTTTTAACGCAATAGATTTTTCAGGTTCTTATATCTATACAATATCAACATATTATTCCCAATATTATGTTTTAGATATGACGAGTGGAGTTAATGAAAATGGTACTGCGTTACAAATTTACGAAAACAATAATACTGCCGCACAAAAATTTATGGTTAAAGAAGTATACCAACTTGTTAATAACGAATACGAATTTGTTGGATATACAATTTTAACAGGAGTTTCCAACTATACTAGAGCCTTAACTAGAAATAGTGACAATACCGTAATTCAGTTGGACTTTAATGAAAACACACTAAACATGTCACAAATTTGGTATTTCGAAAAAACATTTTCGGGTTATAGCTACGACAAAAGTGGATATCTCGATTCAAATAAAAATTTTGGTGGTTATAATACCATAAATTACAATATTAGTGGTAACTATAACAATGGATATTATTTAGATACCGAATATTGGTCTTTATTTGAAGATTTCTTAACTGTTTCAACAACAAATAGCTGGAAAGCACAAAATGCAAAGATAACTCAATATGGTTATACCTTTTTAGATAGTGTAACTCTTGATGTAAATATTGATAATGAACTTAGTAAAGTTTATTCTCAATTCTTGTGGGAGAAAAAAACTATAAGAATAGAAAAAGATGAATCAAATGTCGTTAATGGTAAATATGTAAACGGTGTTGTTGGAAAAGGTTGTGTTGAAGTTGAATATATAGATGATGGCAACAATTCTTTTTCTGTATTTACAAATGATGTTTTTTCAAAAAACACAGAAAGTTTAGTATATGATAATGGTTTTTCAGGTCACACTTTTAACAAAGTTGGAAGATATGTTTTAAGAGTTTATTATAAAGTAAAAGCCGATTCAACAATTTACATAATGAAAGAATTGAATTTTGCAATAATTTCATCAGGCAGTGATTGTGAAGTTATTAAAGCCGGAACTTCAGGTAATGATTCAAAAGTATTATCAAGTTATAACCTGACCGTAAAAAATGATAACATTGAAATGTCATACAACGGCGACACAAATTACATGGCAACAAAAGATGAAGTTGTAGATTTTGTCAGTGGAGCGATTTACGAAACTGAACCAACAAAAAAAGAAGAAAAAATCAACGAACTTAAAAATGACATATTAAAATACAAAGAATATAAAATATATTTTACAAACACCGCTTTCTATGTAAATGCAAAAGGAAATAAATTTGTAAATATTTTACAAACTGTATACGGTTACAGTGAGGGAGTTACATCTTCATATCAAGGTCAAACGCCGTCACACCCAACCGACGGAATTTATGATTTTATAAGTGAAAACATGTATGTAAACGGCAAAAATTTTTACAAAGTGTATGTACAATGCCAACCACATCAACAAGTTTTTAGAAATGTTACTTATTGTTACCAAAATGATGAAGGAAAAACAATAAATTATGCAATCGATTACGCCTTTTTAGAAGATTTAAAAATTTTTCCTTACACTATGACAACAAAAATAGTTTATAAAGATTTAGACAATGAAAACGCAAGTGAAGTAGAATATGAAAGCAATTCTATAATTTATAATACAACACAAGATATTTTAAAATTAGAGTTTACCGTTTGGGACATTTCAGGCAACAAAAATAATTTATTACTATATTTATATCCTCCAAATTTACCAGTTGTTAACAAAAATTCATTAACAGAATATTCATATCAATTTAATTACATGACAACAGGATATAGCGTAACATTATATGATAATGAATCTAAATCTTATCAAAAAAATCTGTTTTCATCTAAAAATGTTGCAATAGAAAATTTGTTGACAAATATAATTTCTAATCCTGATATATGTATAAAAAATAGTGATTATTCATATGATTTAAAATTTAATCCCGACGGCTCAAATACAATTTTGCATTTTGATAATAACGAAAAACTAGTAGAATATATCTATCAATATGCCGATAATAACATTACTTTTACAACCATATCCCCTGCCGAATATCATGAATTTAAAATACCAGAAAAAATAATGCATTTTGACACTCTATACCTTTCACCTGATTTTTATTTTATTACCGATACATATTTTCCTCTTTTTGAAAGTTATAAAATATATTTTCAATATTATTCAAACAATCATGACTTACTAAAAGAAGGAATAATTACTTATGATGGTAACTATAAATATGGTCAAACAATGTTACAAATTTTGGCAGATAATGACATGGAGAATTGGGAAGATGGCTATGTAAACTTTACAGAATATAACATATCATCAAATAGTGGAACAACTTACACGGCATACATTGTTAACTCCAACTCTTCTATTCAAGTAAGGTCAAAAAATGGAACAACAATAACAAATCAGTTATATAATGATACTCAAGAAATAGTTTGCGAAGAATTTCAAATAGAAAACAACATTAACAAAGACACAACGATTACTATTGACTATAACGGAACTATCGATTATATAAACTATTTCAACTATACTTCAAAAAAATATACTGAACTAGGAAAATATGTAATAACAATTACAAACACACACAACTTTTCTTATCAAATTACTATTTTAGTTGAAGGTTTAGGCTCCAGCGTAAATGGTGTGGAAAATTTTGGAACAACTGAAAATAATGTAACTTTTACTAGTGAAACTTTAGATTTCGAATATTACATAAATGGTAAAAAACAATCAAACAACAATTATACAAGTTTCGATAATGGTATATATACTTTTGTATTTTCTAAACAAGAAATTGAACAAAACATTTACATATACAAAAACGGCAGAAGCTTTTCATTTATACTTGTTGGTAATACACCTTTTAACACAGACATTTATAAGGTCGAAGAAAATACATATTATACACCTAAGCAGTTAAAACAATTTAAAAATGAATTAAATGCGAAATTTGATGTTCTAGATAGTTATATTGAAAAAACAAGTAATTTAATAAACGAATATAATATTGGAATAGTAAAAGAATTTAATGTAAACGATTTACAATCAAAAAAATATGATTTTATTATTGACAAATTAAATGAAACAAAAACTTTAATAGATGATTCCATATCTTATATTGAAGAACTTAAAGGATTTGACAACACAATTTTTTCTAATAATGTTAGATATGAAAATATAGATATTTTAGAAAAAGAAAGTAAATATTTGAATAGTTTATTAGAAGACGAAGAATTAAAATTAAAATCATATACCTTAAAATATTTTAACTCATTAGGAATTTCTATAAACGATAATATTTACAAAAATATAAAATTTTTAAAAGAACAAGAAATTGTTAATCTCTATGAAGAATACAACCAAAATAATTTGAAATTTCAAAACATAGAAGAAGAAATATATCAAGTAAAACATTCTGTAATAAACATTCAAAACTTATATAAATCATATGAAAACGAAATTGAATTTGTAAATAAAAATTATGACTTACAAACTACAATCAAAAAATTTAATGAACTTGTGAAAAATATTGAAAATTTTGAAAATTCAAATTATAAAACTTTAATATCTTTGAAAAATCAACTTAATCAATATTCTTCATTGTATGACCCTAACCCATTTATAAATTATTACAGTATTGCAAATATACAAAATTCTTGTCTAGAAACATTATCTTTAATAAACTCTTGTGAATTTTTAAATTACAATAAATTATATCAAAATATACAACAAAAAATATTTAGTTACATTTCAAGTTATGTAAAAACATCAAACGAAAAAATTGAAGCTATTGAAGATAAATACAATAAAAATATGAGCGAAATAGAAAAGTGTGAAAAAGAAAAAGCATGGTGGAAAATTTTCTCAAATATTTCTTTAAACAATAAAATAGATGACTTAAAAACTGAACTTAGAGAAATATATTCAAATAATATAAACATTTATATAAATATTCTTTCAACAAATTTAATTTTAAAACAACAATTATCATCAATTAAAAACACCTCAACAAAAATCATCGTAGATGAATACTTATTTGACTTATTAACAAAGTTAGATGATTTTACAACTAGAATTTTTGAAAAATTAAAAAGTATTTAATAATGGGAAGTGATTTATGAAAAAATGGAAATTTAAACTTCTTTCAATAATAATAGCATTTTGCTTAGTGTTTGCTGGAAGCAGTTATTTAATTTATGAACTAAATAAAATGAGAACAAATTCGGTTGAAATGTCGACAAGTGCCATAGCAACATCTTTTTCGACCTTTTCACAGCCATATAATAAAAAGAACTTTGTAGTTTCACAAACGGACGATACTAATGTTTTTTTACCTGATAGTGTAAACGAAAATGTTACAATGGGTTACGAAACAATTCTAAACGACAACGAAAAAACTAAAACATCAATAAATGTAATTGAACAAATAAATAGTGTGGGAAATTTGGAAGATTATATAGAAGTTAACGGTCTCTTGTATGGCAATATTCAATATGATGAAAATAGACAGCAAATTTCTAATTTATTAAATTATAATAATGTATATTATGAATATGAAGATGAGAATGTAGTTTCGTTAATAAATAATGACAAAATATACGATTATGAATATTTAAATAATTTGCTTACAAAAATTTATTTGAACGATAAAATCTATGCGGAATTTATTTATAATAATTCTGGAAAAATTATTGAAGAAAAATATTATACTTTGGGGAAAATTTACGAACATACAAATGTAGCAACCATTGAAAAAAGTTATGACCCAATTAGCGACACTTCTATAATTGCAAAAATTTACGATTATGTTAATGATAGCCCTTATGTTTTAACCTACAACAACATCTCCGTAGATAATAAAAATTACAATCTTGTAACAAAGATTCAATATGAAAATAATGTCATTGAATTTGAATATAATTATTTTTACAATGATGTTGCATACATTACACAAGTAACAGAAAACGGAAATTCATATAATTTAACATACTTAAATGATAAAATCTTAACAAAAACAACAAACAATCAAAAAACAACATTTGTTTATTCGTCTTCAAATGACTTAGTTGGTTTGGTTGTAGGACAACTAAATGGAGAAGATTACAATCAGGCTTTTGTTACTTTTGTAAAAGACGGTTTTAATAATGTTATCGAAGCTAATTATTTAAATCTATATGAAAATGATGAAATAATCAATTTAAGCGTCGACAAAATTTACGAACAAGAATTTAATAGTTATGGAAATAAAATCTATCAAAATGACTATAACACAAATGTTGATACAAATATTGGCTTTTTATCTGGTTTGTGTTTTAATTCGATAAATGTTGTATATTTAAATGGTAATTTATATAGCCCACTTATTGCCGATTTTATTCAAAATCAAACCAATCAAGAAATAAACTACAGAAATTTTAATCCTACTACATCAAAAAGAATTGATCCAACAATAAACACAGCACAAAAAAGTATAGCAATAGAAAGTTTACAAAATGAAATTAAAATTCAATTACAAACCTCATCAATAGCGGGATTAAAACTAATGTGTAACGAATTTTTTGTAGGCGTTGCAGATGTATTTACCCTACCCGTTGACCTTGATGAAACAAATTTATTAAAATATCCTTCAAAATTGTTTTTCGTTGCAAATTTAGATAACCAAACAGAAGTAGACTACTATAAAAATTTAATAGAAACAAATTTTCAACCAAATAAAAATACTTGCGTTGTTATGAACAATTACTATAACGCTTCATTAAGTGATAAAAAACTAGAATATCAATTTATTTACAACAAAAAATTATACACCGTTTCTTACATTCAAGATGGATTATACGGCTACACTTCAAAAAGCAATTATACTTCAAATGACTATTTACAAAATAAAAACATAATAAATTATGATACTGGAAAATATATAACCTATCATGTTTCAACCCTTAACACAGACAATTATGTTTCAGACATGTCCATAATAACAAATTTCAATTCAACAAAAGATTTAGATAAATATTTTGAAAGTTTAGGCTATATTAACACAACACTAGGTCAAACATATAAAGATGTCAATTATGGCGACAACGCAGATTTTATTGAAAACTTATTAAATAATTCTTGCAATCTTAATCTTCCAGAATTTGACCCACAAAAACAATATATAACAATTGATGAAAACGGCAGTTATGTCGTTAACGATATTCCTGCCGATGCAAGCGTTGAAGAAACTCCTTACAACAAAAATTATATGGAAATTGAAGCTGGAATAATGAAGGTCCTTACCGCAATTGGTTATATTGTCGGTGGAGTGTTGCTTTTAACTTCATGTGGCCCTATTGCAATAATATGTGGAGTAATCGCAATTGCTGGTGGCGTTGTTGTAGGTATTTGTGGCGTAGCTCAAATTGTTGAAGGGGCAACAGGAACTAGCTGGATTGTTGAAAATGTACTTGGTGGAAACAGTCAACTTCTTGAAACAATTTCTTCTGTTGCATCAACAGTTGCCTCAGTTGCTTTAATTGTTGGTTCTTTAACTTATAAAACTTGTTTTGTAGAAGGAACAAAAATTTCAACATTAAACGGACAAAAAAACATTGAAGATATTAAAGTTGGAGATTATGTACTATCTTATGATGAAATATCAAATAAACAAACTTATTCATTAGTTACTCAAACTTATACAAACACAACAAATAAATTATGCAAAATAAAATATGACAACACAGAAATTCTTTCAACACCTTCCCACCCATTTTATGTTGATGGTCAGTGGATAATGGCACAAAATTTAAAAAGTGGAGATTTTATAAATCTATCCAATGGTCAAAAAGCAAAAGTAAAAAGTTGTGACATAATTGACACAGACAATGTTAAAGTTTATAATTTCAATGTAAATAGCACTCACACCTATTACGCAGAAAATGTTTTGGTTCACAACGCTTGTAAACCACAAGACTTTACAACAAAAGAGACCGATGAACTTTTTAAAAGTAAAGAATATCAAGACACAATAAAAGAACTTCAAGCAAAATACAAAAATGTTAATTTTCAAGATTATGCACAAGCTCAAAAATTTTGGAGTAGCCATAGAGTAGAATTTAATAAATTGTTGGCTAAAAATCTAAAATTTTCTAATAATGAAAAATTATTATCAATGATTGATAATTTAAAATTAGTTGAGAAAAATGGAGTAAATCCTATTTTAAAGGTAGTAACTAATGGAAAAACAACACTAGTTAGAATTCAACATCACCACATATATGGAAAATTAAATCCATTTGAATTATATCCAATGACTGGCAACAATCATAGATTGTTCCATCTAAAAATAAATTATAACCGATTTAATCCACAAACATGGCGAGATTTTGCAGATTTTGTAAAAAATATGTTAAAAGGAATAATGTAATGAACGAAAAAGAAATTTTAAACACAATTAAAAAATTCGTTGAGGGTGATTTAGACATAATGTCTTTTGAAAAAATTTGTAAAGAAAATGCAGATTTTAGAAATTATGTTAAAGATTATAAAAATTATTTCTTAAAACAAAATAATTATAATTTATTAGATTTTTTAGATAAAACTTCTTGGAAAAATGCTGATATACAATTAGAAATACAAATAATTTTCCATAATTTTCTAACAAAAAACAATATTGATCATTGTTATTCTGATTATTACTATAATAATTCTCAAAAAAATGTAATTGAATTACCATCTTGGTTATGCGACAATGCAATAACCTACGCAGAAGAAAATATTGTTGAAAAAGCACCTGAAAATTTAAACAAAACGCAACGCAAAAAGTGGATAAAAGAACAAATTAAAAAAACTTTCCCTTATCAAAAACGCCCACCTAGTTGGGTTCAAGGCACAGAAGGTTGGCCACAAGATAAAAATGGCAAATTCTTAACCTTTATGCGTCAATTTGATGATGGTGAAATGACTGTTTACTTATTTATCAACGAAGACACAAACGAAATTGTTACTATTCAAGAATATTTTTAAACAAAAAAACCGACTTTTGTCGGTTTTTTTATTCTGTTATTTTTATATGGGCTTCCTTTAATTGTTTTTCTGTAACTTCGCTTGGTGCTCCCATTAAAATATCTTGTGCTTTTTTATTCATTGGGAATGCTATTATTTCTCTTATACTTTCTTCACCAAGTAGTAACATAACCATTCTATCAACTCCCGGAGCAATTCCTGCGTGTGGTGGTGGACCATAAGAAAATGCGTTATATAGTGCTGGGAATTTTGATTTTACATCATCTTCGCCAAGTCCAACAATTTCAAATGCTTTAACCATAATTTCTGGGTCGTGGTTTCTTACAGCACCTGATGACAATTCTACACCATTGCATACTAAATCATATTGATATGCTTTTAACTCTAGTGCTTTTTCTTTGTCTTTTTCTGCTTCTAAAAGAGCATCTAGACCACCTTGTGACATAGAAAATGGGTTATGACAAAATTCTATTTCGCCGGACTCATCACCTATTTCGTACATTGGAAAGTCTACAATCCAACAAAATTCATAACATTCTTTATTTATATGATTATTTGTTGAATATCCAACTTTTTTAATTATTACCCCTGCCGATTTTTGTGCTGTTTTTTTGTCGCCTGCTGTTACAAAAATTATTGTATTTGGTTTTAAATTAAGTTCATTAATTAGATTGTTTTTTTCATCTTGCAAAAATTTTGCAATTCCACCAACTAACTCACTATTTTCATCTACTTTAAACCAATAAACTTTGTTTTGTGCTTGAACTTCTATATCTGCTATAAGATTTTCAACAAATTTTCTTGACTCTGTAAAATTGTCAACAACAACACATTTTATTGTTTTATTTTTAAATGCTTCGAATGTTGTTTTTTGCATAATGTTTGTTACATCACATACAGTTAAATCTATTCTAAGGTCTGGTTTATCCGAACCATATTTTTCCATTGCTTCGTTATATGGAATTCTTACAAAAGGTGCTTTCGATGCTTTTTTGTATTTTCCATACTTTTCAAACACTGGTGGAAGAACTTTTTCTATAACACTAAACACATCTTCTTGGTCTGCAAATGCCATTTCCATATCTAGTTGATAAAATTCTCCTGGTGAACGGTCTTGTCTTGCGTCTTCATCTCTAAAACAAGGTGCAATTTGGAAATATCTATCAAAACCCGATGTCATTAGAAGTTGTTTAAATTGTTGTGGTGCTTGTGGAAGCGCATAAAATTTGCCCGGATAATTTCTTGATGGAACAAGATAGTCTCTTGCACCCTCTGGTGAAGAACTTGTTAATATTGGAGTTGTTATTTCCAAAAAGTTTTCTTCTATCATTCTTTGTCTTAATTCTGCAACAATTTTACTTCTTAAAATTATTTTATTTTTTACTTCTGGATTTCTCAAATCAAGGTATCTATATTTTAATCTAATATTTTCATCAACTTCAGTTGAATGATTTATTTCAAATGGGAGTTCATTATATTTACACTTTCCCAATACTTCGATTTTTTCACAAACAACTTCAATATCCCCAGTTTCCATTTTAGGATTTTTTGAAATTCTTTCTCTTACTTCACCCTCAACAGAAATTGTAGATTCACAGTTTATCTTTTTTATTTGTTCGATTATGTCTTGATTGTCGACAACAACTTGTGTTTTGCCATAAAAGTCTCTTAAAACTAAAAAAACTAAATTTTTGCTTACACTTCTTACATTTTCCAGCCAACCAACAAGTTTAACCTTTTGACCAACATTTTTTAGTCGTAGCTCGCCTGCGTTGTGCGTTCTATTTTGCATACTAACATCTCCTTGGTATTTTTACAATGTAAAGTATAGCAATATACCATTTAAAAATCAATCATAAAACAAACAAAATAATATATTTTATTTTTCATTAAAAAAGGCGAACATTGTGTTCGCTTTTTTATATATTATGTTAATTATTTCTTTTTGCTTGCAACCATTCCAAAAATACTAAATACAAGTCCACCAACAACCATCATAATTGCACCTATTTGTGGTAAAATTGTTGAAGTTACTTTTATGTATTCGCTAGTTGATGTATTGCTAAAAACAAATGTCAAAAGTGTTGCAACGCTTACTATTGTAAGAATTAAAACCAACACTGCCAACAATTTTTTAATTTTATCTAGTGTAGCAACTTTTCCAACATTAGCAAGTTGCAAAACAAACAAAATTGCATATACAGCTGATAGGCAAAGCATAACAACTGCCAAAACATCTGTTATTGTTGCAAATGCAACACCATCTGGTTGCAAAAGTCCCCAATCGCCAAAAATGTTAATTGAAGTAATTTTTGTCGTTTCATTTGCTGCAATAACTGTTGGCGCATACATTGCCAAAAACATAGGCAATATTAAAAGAACCATTCCAACTGCTGCAATTAAATTTAAAATTAGTTTTTTTGTTTTCATATCTTCCCCCTTAGTTTTATGATACAATATATATTCTTTTGTGTCAAATAAATATTTATATCATTTTTTATAATAAAAAAATACTAGAATTTTATCTAGTATTTTTATTACATACAAATCTTATATGTTAAATTATTTAAGTTCAACTGTTGCGCCAGCTTCTTTAAGTTTTGCTTCCATTGCTTTTGCTTCTTCTGCTGGAACATTTTCTTTAACAGTTTTTGGAGCACCGTCAACAAGAGCTTTTGCTTCTCCAAGTCCAAGACCTGTAATTTCTCTAACTGCTTTAATAACAGCGATTTTGTTTGCACCAGCTTCTTTAAGAACAACAGTAAATTCTGTTTTTTCTTCTGCTTGAGCTGCTGCTCCACCTTGTGCACCACCAGCAACAACTGCTGCAGCTGCACTTACTCCAAATTCTTCTTCTAACATTTTTACAAGGTCATTAAGTTCAACAACGCTAAGACCTTTAACTTCTTCAACAAACTTATTTAAATCTGCCATTTTTTTTTACTTCCTTTTATTCTATTTTTTATTTTTAATTTTTATCAGCAATTGCTTTTAAGCAAACTGCAAGACCTCTCATAGGTGAAGATAACATGCCAACAAGTTG
>CALWEY010000087.1 GCA_944377435.1 uncultured Clostridia bacterium
TGTATACTAGAATTTACAAGTTTTGTCAAATTGCCATATTGCTTTTTGTTTATTTATAATATAAATTCGTATTACTAAGCGAATAATCGTATCAAAAAGTGGTTGTTATTATATTTACAAACAGATATAAAACAAATGAAGAAAGGAGGAAAAGGTGTATAATAAAATCAATAAAGTTATTGGAACAAACATTTCTGCATTGAGAAGGTCTATGAACTTAAAGCAAGAAGCGTTTGCAAGGGAACTTAATTCTATGTTGAAAAGGAAATATAGTATACATGCTACATATGATTTTAAAACAATAAGCAAGTGGGAGATGGGGAAATCTATTCCAAGGTTAGATGTTTTAATCGCCATAAGCAAAGAGTATAATTTAAGTTTAGATGAACTTCTTAAAGAAGATATTAAAGATGTGGTGTCAAAGTCAAGTTTTTCTAATTCAGAAGAAAATCTGTTAAATGAATTTATAAAAAATCCAGCCGTATGTACGCTTAAAAATGGGGAATTTGTCAGTGCTTTTAATCCAAAAATGTATAAATATGGTCAACTATCATATTTGGCGGACAATCTAATTAAATATAGATCTAGTTATAGTAAAAATTTTTCTTTTACTAACGAAACAAAAGAAGTTGAAATCATAGTTGGAATAATGGATGTAAACGATGGAAAGAAGGAATTGCACTATTTAGGGAATGGCGAAAATGATATAATAAGCATTGAAAAGGTGCCATTAGATTTTGAAGTTAAAACAAATAACAATAATATTATAAAAAAGATGTATTATCATGAATTGCTTAACGACAACAATATAGAAGTTATAAAACTTGGCAATGGAAAAAGTTTTGTGCTTAATGAAAACTTTTCTAAGTATGACAGTAGTTTTTACAAATTTACAAAAGATGATATGCCACAAGACTTGGATTATTATGGTGTAGATAAAAATGAGGGCGATTGGACAGATTATGCATGCCTAAAAGGGCACTACATAATTGATGATGCCAATTTATTTGAGTTTGAAGGTTCAGGTATTTACTACTATAAAAATGCAGGAATATTTGTCGTTGTATTATGGGGCAAAATAAAGTGTACAGATGCACAGCTTGTGAAAGTTTTGTCGGATGATTATAAACATAGGCTTATTCTTGCAATGCAAGAAATTACAGATAAATCAGTATGTGAAAAAAATATTGAAGAACTTAAAAGATATATTGAAGGGATGAAAAAGGATAACTAATGTTTGTAAAAATTGATAAAAATACATAGTGGTATAATTGATATATTACAATTTACCTTAATCGTCCTTTTCTTAAAATTAATAAAAATATGAAAGATGAATTATGATAGAGTTCTAATGAAGTAATATTTTATATTAAAAGATTTGATGATATTATAAAAAATATGATAATGTTATTTATATCGTAGCTTAAAATTGCAAAAAGGATAAATATTTAATAAAAGGATAATTGTATAAATATGGATAGTGAATATAAAAGAATATGGAACAAAATTTGTGATAAAATGGATGAACATAAAACATTTAGCGAAGATAAATTGCAGGTTTTTGTTGAAGATGCTGTTTTTGATATGCAGCTTGGTTGGGATAAAAGTGAAGGGAGAATAAAAAGAGATCCGATTCATTTTGGATCATCTTCTTATGGTATACCTGACTTGTTATTGTGTAAGGATAATAAAAAACTTCTTTGCGTTGAATTAAAAAAATATCTTATAGGAATTAAAGAAAAAAATAAAGACCAGTTGTTTTCGTATATGAGGCAACTTAAATTGTATTTTGGTATTCTATGGGGAAGTTCAATTCAGTTGTATTATGATGAAATAAGTGACAATCAACCACCAATATGCGTTTTTGAAATTCCATTTAAAAGGGATAACGATCTAGGGATTAAACTAATGGAATTATTATATTATGCAAACTTTAATTATGAAAATTTTAAAAGTTTTTGTCTAGATGTAATAAAGGAAAATAAATCAAAAAACGAGATTAAAGAAAAAATAGAGTTTTTGTGTTCTAGTAATGGTTTAGAGTATATTAAAGATTTATTGCTTATTGAATATTCATCAGAAGTAGTTGACAAATTGAACATTGTTGTGAAGGCACAAAACAATGTTATTACTTCAAACTTATATAAAAAAATATCTTTTACAACACAAAAAACTGATGTCAATCTTGATGAAAATTTGTCAAGGAAAGGCAATGAAACAATTCAAGATTGGATAAAAAGGGTGTTAGTATATTTTAATATAAATGAAAAATTAACAGATGAAGAATTAGAAATGCTTCAAAATAAAGAATATTCACAAATAAATTTTGGGATACAATACCCTTTGCTTACAGATAACTATGAGAAATGCTTTGAAATGGGACATTCTAGATATTGGTTGAAATGGCCTAGTTCAAATCGAAGATTTATGGATAAGTATTATGTTTGTAGTCAATGGTGGAAACAATATGACTCTTTGTATGAAAAAAATATAAATAACTGGATTAATAAAATTATGCAAAAATAAAAATTTATGTAATGTTGTTTTAAAATTTTTATGATTAAAACATACATAGATATGACAAGATTGTGACTTTTGGAGAAAGAACGGTTTACATTCAACAATTGTACAGACGGGTATATTTGTTTAAATTTATTGAACAAACAAAATATTTAGCATTTTAAAAATTTGTTATTAAGGAGACAACAAATGAATAATCGTTTAGACAAAAACAAAAGACCATATAGAAAAATAAATATTGCCGAAACAGAATTTTTAATAGATGAAATTTCGTCGAGTTCACAAAATTCAAATGATAATAAAGATATAAAATCAATTATAACAAAGTTTGTTTGTTATTTTAATTTATTTGAATGCTATCTAAGTGAGAAAGAAGTTAATGTTTGGTATGATTTTAACAAGAGATATAATGTTTCAGAGATTTATTTAAATGAGTTTTTTGAATATTTTTACAAACGCTATGTAATCATTAATTCAGTAAATGAGAAATTTATAAATTTATGTTGCAATGTAAAATCAATTTTTAGAAATGAACTAATGCACAATTTAATACAAAAGAAAAATAAACTGAAAGTTTTGTTATCCATTTCTTATTATTTTAGAAATAATTTATATCATGGGCACAAGTCATTAAATGAATTAGATAAGTATGCTGAGTGTTTTAATAAAATCATAGTATTATTGAAAAATGTTATGAAATATTCAAAAAGAATTATCTGTGAATAAATGCTTTAATAAACTTAACATTTGTATCTAATCTATTTCAATTTACCATTAGTAGTTTGCAAACAAAAAGCACAAAAGGAGCAAATATGGAAAGTTATATAATTGAAACACTAAAACACTTAAATGAAGATGACAAAAATCAAATATTAAAAATAAATAATGAAAATTTAGTAAAAAATGGTGGAACACTTGAAAATGAAGGTATTTTGCCACATGATTATCTTGTTGTTGCACGATTAAATAAAAATATAATAGGTTATGTTTTTTTAAAAAAAGATTTTTATAAAAACAATGATATGTATGTGTCACAATTTGCTTTAGATAAAAATTATCAAAGAGAAGGTATAGGAACAAAAATTTATGAATATATTTTTAAACATTTAAAAGGTTTTTATTCAATAAGTTGCCATTTAAGAATTAATAATTTAGGTTCAAGGTTATTTCACGAGAGTTGTGGTTTTACGCTTAAACTTGATATGCGATATTTAAACAATTATATTGCCACAAAAAGTGTTATAGAAAATCATTTGCTTAGTTTTGATCAAGCAAAGCCAGAGAAATTTTTTATTCAAAATAATAGATTGGTACTTATGGGCGCAATAATAGGAGATATAGTTGGATCTCCTTATGAATTTATGGGTGCAAAATTAAAAAAATTTCAGTTGTTTACTGATTATTGTCGGTTTACTGATGATACGGTTATGACTTGTGCAATAGCACAAAGTTTAATTGACTGTAAAGGTGACTACACAAATCTAGATAAAATAACAGTTGATAATATGCATAAAATAGGCAAACATTACTATGAAACGGCTGGTTATGGTGTAATGTTTTATGAATGGCTAATTTCGGGCAGTACGACGCCTTATAATTCTTTTGGCAATGGAAGTGCAATGCGAATAAGTGCAATACCTTATGTTGCAAAAAGTTTAGAAGAAGTAAAAGATTTGTCAAGAAAGGTAACAGAGATTACACACAATCACCCAGAAGGAATTAAGGGGGCAGAAGCAACAGCAGTGGCTGAGTGGATGGCATTAAACGGGTGTAGTAAAGAAGAAATAAGAAAGTATATTGATGAAAATTATTATCCAATGAACTATGATGAAAACGATTTGTTTGAAAATTACAAATTTGAGGGCTCATGTCAAAAAACAGTTCCGCAAAGTATTTTTGCATTTTTAATATCAGAGTCATATGAAGATGCATTAATAAAAGTTATTTCTTGGGGTGGAGATACTGATACAATGGGTGCAATAACGGGTGGCATCGCTGGTGCTTACTATGGCATTCCAAAAAAGATCGAAAAACAAGGACTAAAATATTTAGACAAACGAATGTTAAAAATTGTAAAAAATTTTAATAAGATGATAGTTAAAAATAAATAATTATTCAGTTATGAAAGAAGATGGAAGTTGATAATAAATCAAGAGTAAAGAGTGAGTTCTTTAAGTGCAAAAATGGCAAATATGATAGATATGATTTTTCTTTTTGTAAATTTGCCAAGACAAACCGTTTACAATTTCTACTAATAAGCAATCTAAAATAAAAACCACTATTTATTATTAAAGTTTGACATTTGGATTTTTTAGATGTAATATAATTACGACCATAAAGAGTGTGCGAGGGACTGCCCCAGAGACCACACAGCAACCTAGTAAATAACCAAGGTGCTAAAGGCAGATTCGATGGAAGTATTTAATATATATTTAAGCCCATCGATTCCGATGGGCTTTTTTGTGCTCTCTTTGTGGAAATAAAAACATAGGAGAGAGAAAATGAAAAAATTAAAAGAGATTTTAAATAAAGAAAAACATTTATGGTTTTATGTAAAGCTACAAGATTCAAAAAAATTTTTATCGTTTGTAAAACAAAATGGCTGTAAGTGGATTAGTGGAGATGAAATCAATACAGAAACTGATAATTGTGGACATTTTATGGGTATTAACATAGATTTGCGTTTAGGTTATGTATCTGCAATGTGTTGGGTCTACGCAAAAGATAAAATTAAGAAAATTGAATTTGATAGAATTAGTGTTGTAAATTAGAATTTGATCGAGCAAAATGTTAATTTTTTATATTAAGATAAAATAGTGATGTAATTTTAAATTTTTTTAAGATGAAAAATTTTTGACAAGATATAATCTAAAATGGAGTTAAATTTTCAAAAAAAATAATAATTTGTTTATTTATAGTAAAAATCAACAAAAAAGGATATAGGAAAAGAAATTTTAAATATAAAAATTAACAAATATTTTGTTGCGCGCATTTATAAAGAAAAACTAATGTTAATAATATAATTGTCCTAAAAAAGTATATATTTTATACCAAAAGTTTAAACTTATGATATACTTATTCAAAGGCAATAATTAAAGTATGGGATGGAAGTTATGGAAATTAGATTAGCTAAGAAAAGTGAATTAAGTGAAATTTTGAATCTGCAACAAGAATTCATAGATGAGGGTTGTTATAATGGAATTCGTTTAGATAAATTAGACGATTTGGCAAATAAGACGACTTTTGTAATAGAAGAAAATAAAAAAATTTTAGGGTATGCTTTTGGATGCTTTGAAATTGAAGCAAAAGACAAAACATATGTAAAAAAGGATGAAAATCTTTTAACATAGATGAGATTTATATTAGTCGCTTTTACAGAGATAAGGGTTATGGGAAATTACTTGTCAAACATATTGAAAATTTTGCAAAAAATCAAGACTGTAAAAATTTACATATTGTTGCCGTATCAAAAAATTATAAAAACCTATTGAAATTCTATATTGAAGAATTAGGTTTCTTGTTTTTTAGTGCATGGTTGATAAAGAAAATTTGATTATAGGTACATTGTTATAGCATTTTTTATTAAAGCAAAAAAGTCAATTGGTGTTAATTTATCTATGCCTGTTTGGAAAGAATTTTTAATATAGCAATAACGAAAACTCAAAAAATATTGAAAATAAATTGACAACAGTTGACAGCAAATGTAGCAGTTTTATGCGGTTTTAGAGAGTTTTTGACAAAAATCGACAAAATTAAAAAAACACTAAATTATGGACAAATTTTTGAAAATGATGTTTAATTAAAAATGTTATAACCCTTTATTTATAAGGCGTATAGCGATTTTTAAGATAAAAAAAATGAGAGCAATTTTTGTTCTCAAATTTGGTTGGAATGAGTGGACTCGGTGCAGTGCAAAGCACAAACCTGCCAGTCACACTTCGATAGGCAAGGGCCGACACCGACCCCCACCTTATCAGGTAAAGAATACTACCGATTTAGGTGGAAACCCTATATATTAAAGTGCTTTAAATTAAAGCATTTTTTTATTATCTAAAAATAATTGCAATAGTTCATCTTGAAATTACTGTTGCAATTTGTTGCAAATGTATAGTTTTAATTTGATTTTTACTATTTAAAACTATCTAAAACTTTAAAAAACTATTTAAATTTCTTTTAACAAAGCTTTCATTTACTGCCATTTTTTAGTGAAATGTTTGTTTGTCATTAAACTGCATCCCCTTTTTAAGAGTCGCATATTGCTCTGTTGTTTTGTATAATTTGTCAATTTTATCTTTTTCTTTTGGTTTGTAGTTGTAGATATACATAAAAAATATCATGTCACACTGAAAATAAGAATGGTATTATGTAACCTTAAATCATATACTGCTGATATTATTTTGAGGATTAAATATTTATTTTTCTTAAATGTTTTTTATAAAATCAAGACTAAAAGATTTTAAAAATTTAGTGGTTATTCTCTTAATTTAAACATTAAAGAATACTAAAAATTTTTGAAATGTCCAAAAAAATGTACATGACATTAAATATACTTATTTTGTCAGTGAAAAAGTCATTGAATTAAATAGGAGGAAAAATGTCAAATGAAGTACAGCACAATGAACACGACAACTTGTTTGAGAATATTGTTTGCGAGCAGTGTGGGTCAAGTGACATTGAAGTAATAGCAGAAGATTTAGCACAATGCAGACAATGTGGTTCTAAAATTAAGCTAAGTGTTCCCAAAATTGAAAAAGTTGTGAATCATTATCATAGCCAAGTTAAAAATGAAGATGATTCACTAATTTTTACAAATGAAAGGAGTGTGGAGAGTTTTAGGCGAGATGCACTGGTTAGGCTTGCAATTGATATAAATATACCACCAAATATATTCGAAAGTCAGTTTGGTCCAATAAAGTCAGTTTACACGCAATATGCACAAATAGAAATTACTTTAAATGCTACTTTTTCTGCGACTATTGGTTATGATAAAGTTGAAGAATATGACGATTATGACAGTGTTCAACACAAAGTTGTGACAAAAAGAAGGAGGGTTACGGACTGGAAACCTTTTTCAGGTTCAAAAACAAACACGAATAGTTGGTTTGTAAATATATCTGAAGAATTTGATGATAGCAATCGCTTTGCAGATTTTTTATATGTGTATGAACATAAAGATGAATGTGTATATCTAAGCAAAACAGATATTGATGTTGAACCTATGCCGGTTAGGCAATCACATATTGATAGCGTTGTAAATGGTGCAAAGTCGAGTTTTAAAAGTGAATGTAAAAAAAGTTTGCCGGGGGATACTTGTAAAAACTTTGTATGTAGCATATCTTATACAGTAAATAAAGTGCAAAAATACATTGTACCACAATACATTTTGCCTTTCAAATACAATGGAAGGGAATGGGACATTCGTTGTTATAAGTCGGCTACGAATCCATATATTGGACATTGTCCAGATGGTTCAAAAATAATTACAAGTATAACAAACGATAAAACCAAGGGTGGAGCAATTTTAAGTATGTCACTTTCAATCATTTCAATACTAATGTCTATGATTGTGACCTTTGGGACGAAGAGTTCACATTCTTTAATTATTTCAGTATTGTTATTTGTCGCATCACTAATATCTTTTGTTGTACAAAGATTTAGACAAAATAACATTACCAATTCTTTAAAAGAACAATACCAAAACAAGAAAAAACATGATTTGCAAGAATATTTTGCAAAGCACAATATGAATCCTTTGACCGAAGATGAAGAAAAGAAGTTTGACTATTGGAGGAAGAGCAAATGAGAAAAACTATCAATGTATTGTTCATTATAAATGTTATTATTTTTATAGTTTCTTTGTTTTCTTAAAACAAATTAAAATAGACAAAAATTAAACCATTTTCTTTAGAAGAAATTTTTCAAGTTTTTCAGGATTCACAATTTTATATGATTGTATGTTATCTACTATAATTCCGTCTTTTAATAACGATTCTACAATTGATGATGCTTTTGGATACCCAATACAAAAAATTCTTTGTAGCATTGAACAGCTAATGCGACCACTATCTAAAATTTTATCTATTTTATCTTGCAATGGATTTTGCGATTTCGTTTTAGTTTTATCATTGGTTGCATTTGAGTGCTTTATGTTCTTTGAAAGATAGTATTTTTTTGTAATTTTGTCAATAATTTGTTGTTGTCGTTGTCTAAATTCTTTATCTGATTTTATTGATTCATCTGTGTTTTTAATCAACATTTCAACAGGTAAATTACTTATCTCTTCAACACTTTTATTTTCAAAACTTTTAGAAAGTAGTTTTTCTATTTCATAAAAATATTCTTCTTTAGTTTTTGCATTTGCGAATATTTTGCGTGTTTGGTAACTTGAAATCTCAAAAGGTGCCAAGTTGTGTTTTTTATATAGATTTTCAACTTTTTCTTTATCTTGATACATGGTGCCACCACAAACATGAGTCCAATCATAAATCCAAGCAATCGGAATTCGTGCCATCTCGTCTTTGGTTAAGTTTTCAAAATCTACCCATTCCACCTGTTGCATAAGGGCGAAGTGCTCGTTCATTGTTCTGTGGTATTCTACAAATTCATCGTGGGTAGGATTAAGATTTCTAACTAATTGATATTTGATGTAATCATAAAATTTGTCAAAAGGTATTTTATCTTTCATTATTTTCTCCTTATTTATATTGTACATACTTTGATGTCCGTTTTTTTGGACTTTGTGTTGTGCTATCATATTCAAAGAAGTAAGTATGTTCAATTTAGATGTTATTACAAAACAGTATTTTAATCAAACAAATTGGGGTTGTTTAAGAAATTTTAAACACAATTATGTTCATAGGGATTTGCTAAAGAAAATGTTTGAAATATGATA
>CALWEY010000088.1 GCA_944377435.1 uncultured Clostridia bacterium
TTGATGATTTACCTGAAGAATGGGGCTGGGTAAAAGACATTGTTAATGCTGTTGACACACTTTTGTATCCACTCTTAATAGTTGTTGGTGCTTTTGGTATGATCTATGCAGTTGTTATTGGTGTCAACATGGCAAGAGCTGATTCTACTGAAAAGAGAGAAGAAGCAAAAAAGAGACTTATAAATGTTGTTGTTGGTCTTGCAATCATTATAGCACTTATATTGTTCTTTAAATTATTTATCAATCAAATTTTACCAGCTTTTGTTTCTCCTGTTGATCCTGAATCAGGAACAGGCGCTTAAATTTAACAAATAAAAAAACTCGGAGTTTTCCGAGTTTTTTTATTTGTGCTTTATATTAAATTTTATTTTTTATTTATTTTAGTTAAATTTTGAGATGTATAATTTATATATAATAAATAACTCTAATTTATTTATTTTAATAAAAATTCAAAAAACTATGTACAATTTATAAATTATTTGTTATACTAATATCGAATATATACATTGTGTCAGGAGAAAATAATGGGTTTTTTAGATAGTTTATTCCTTGTTATTCCACAAGCGTTTTACTGGTTAGTATCAAATGCTTTAATGATGGTTGAGATTTTTCAATTTTTATTTAGAAAACTAGCTGGTTTAGATACATATTATTTAAACGGAGAAAAGATTGAAAAGTCTGGCGACCTTGTTTTGCAAATTATTCAAAAAACTTTTTTTAGTGGTGAAAATAATGAATATAGCGTAATTGCTGTTACTTTTTGGAGTATAGTGATTTTGGCATCAATTTTACTGTTTGTAACAACCATTGCTGCAATAATTAAAATTGAATATTCTCCTGCAAAAACAAATCCGGGCGAACCTAAAAGTAAAGGAACAAGCAAAGGTAAAATTGTAGGTAATTTTTTAAAAGCAATTATATCCTTTGTTGTTGTTCCAATCGCATGTTACTTTGGTTTGTTTTTAGGGAATGCGGTTTTGTTTGCTATTGATTCTGCAACAAATGTCACAACCACAAATCTTATTAGTGTAGATAGTAGCATATACAATAAAATAGAAAGTGAAAATGATACATATATATTTAATATATTTTTTGGCGAAATTATTCCTGCAAATACAACACCGTTAGCGGGGCTTGCCAATAGAGTCGCATTGTATAGCGCAAATAGAGCAAGAAATGATAAAAATTACTACGAAACGGTTATTTTATATGAAGAAAGTGCAGACGGGACGACAACAAATTTTGAAATCTTCAATATTCCGGATAATCAAGATGATGCAGCGGATTTAATAGATACAATGTTTTTGATGAACGCAAAATTAAAAACACCTGAAACACTAGATGTAAGTAAAGCACCAACTTCAAGTTTTGCTTGGGGGACTCCAACATCTCAAATAGAGTACTTTGATAGATATAATATAGGACTTGTTAACTACTACTATGATTTATGGAAATATAATTTCATAGTTGCAATATTCTTTGTTTGGGTATTGGCAAAAACAATGATAACATTCACTTTTGGCTTAATAACTCGTATTTTTAGTTTATTAGCACTTTTGATGGTTGGACCACTTGTAATGTCTATGATGCCAATTGATGGCGGTTCGGGGTTATCTTCATGGAGCAAAAGTTTTGTTGAAAAAGCAATAAGTGCTTATACAGCAGTATTCTCAATGAATATCTTGTTTATGATAATTCCAATATTCCAAACCTTTGGAATGTTTGGTGATAGCTATTATGGTGGATTCCCAGATTTAATTGTTCAAATGATTCTAATAGGAGCAGGTCTTTTAGCTGTTGCAAAAGTTGATGAAATTGTTGCAAAATCATTACATTCAGGATCTATTTATAAAGATGGCGGTGATTTAAGTAAGCAAGTTCATGACACTTACTGGAAACCTATAAAAAATGCCGGGAAATCAGTTGCTGATTTTGCTATTGGTGCTGGCATGGCCGCTGCAACAGGTGGAGCATCGCTAGTTGGCTCTGGTGGATCAATGGCAAGTAGACTAGGTGGGATGGTCGGCTCAAAATTTTCACATAAAGGCAATAAAGGTGATAATGACAATACGGGCAATAAAGAAAATAAAACAGATGTAAAGCAAAAAGAGGATACACTGAGTAGAAGAGATAGGCGAGATATTGCAACCGTAACAAGATCTAATGACCAAATGGAAATAGATGCATTGAATAGTGTAGAAAAAGATATTGGTAAGGAATACGATAAGAATTATAAAGCTCAAACCAATAACGCATATCAATCATATGTTTCTCATGGTGGAGAGATGTCGGCAAAAGATTTTGCTTCAAGCACTTCTGTTGGTACATATATTGATGCAAATAGTCAATGGAACAGTTTAGGCGCTACAGGGCAATCATCTTATAAAGATAAGGACGATTTCTTTAAGGAATATTTTGACAAGAACAATAAGGATGGCAAGGTAGATTTTGATTCATGGAAAAAGTCTGGACAAGAAAAAATGCAAAAAGATAAAGGCTTGTCTGGTGGAAATGCAATCACTGAAAGTGATATTCAAAAATCCATGGGTGATAAGAATGCTTACATTTCTAAACGAAGAAATGAAATATATCAACAAGTTCAACAAAAAGTTGCAAATTCTGATGATGAAATCGCTCAAAAAGCAATAAAAAATTTAGAAAAAGAAACTCAAAAAAAGATTGATGCTGGACTTCGACTTGTAAAAAGAAAGAAAGAAAAAGAAGTGGAAAATTTTAAAAAGATAGTTTCTGAATGATAAAAAGAATAGAATTTAACTTTTTATAACTAAATTGAAAAATGTTGTATATGGTTGTTATTGGTAAACCTAAGTTGAAAAATATTAAAATATTTTGATTTGGTTGATAATACTCAAAAAAATAAGTATTATAAAATAAAGTTAAACGAAAGTCACCGACATTTAAATGTTGGTGACTTTTTTTATTTAACATAAAAACAATTTTAATAAACGCTATAAAACAACTCATTTAATTTTTCGTGTTGTTTAGCTATCATAACTTGTTTTGGAGTTATTGTTTGATTTTGTTTTAAAATAAGTTCATTATTTTTTCCTACAATGTCTTTTGTAAGGCGCTTTCCGAGTAAAATATCACTGTTAACTGTTATTTTGGGTGGCATAAGAGATACTTGTGGAGATTTAACATCTTCCATTTTCATTATACTAACAGTTAAATTGTTTAATAGTTCTTCATTTTGCTTTGATTTTTTAGGCTTAAAATTTTGCATTTTTGCATTTTCTGCAACGATTATGGAATGAGAAATGTGCATTATTTTGTCCATAGAAAATTTTTGTTTATTTGTAATAAAAAATTTTACCATGTAGTTATCGTCTATTTCAATATCGCTTAAAAAATCATAATCTTGTCCATTTATTCCAACAACTTGCTTTCCAAGGGGAGATAAAGGTTTGTCCAATAAAAAGTTGTTTGTAATTTTTGAAGCATTTTTTATGGTTATATAATCATTTAGACCAAAAATATTCTGAGTTTTTAAGTAATATTCATTTTCGTCTTGGTCAAAAAAATAAAAACCTAAAACTTTTTTATATTTGTCATCAAAAGCGACATCGTGCACAGTGCCTAAAAATTTTGCATCATATATAACAAAAACTTGTTTTCCAATTATTTCAGATAGTTTCATTTTTCCTCCTAAAATAATTTATTAAACATAAAACAATATTATTCATGTTTGCATAATTTAGTTAAATATGATATACTCCAATAGAAATGGGAATTTTTAAAAGCTTTAAAAATTTGTTTTCAAATGACATAACACCCACAGAAAATAGTTTAAGTGGGCTTGTTTGTCCATATGCTTTAAAACATTCAAAAATAAAAATAAATTCAAAGGTAAAAGTTCCAAGGGGTTATGTTTTTGTTATAGGGCATAACGGAAAAGCACTTGACCATTTTGGGGAAGGCGAATATTATTTATCGCCGGCAACACTTCCTTTGTGTTGCAAAAGACTAAAAATTCACAGAACTGACAAAAATAATAATATAAAAAAATCTTTTAAGGCAGAAGCTTATTTTGTAAATATAAACGATTATGAATTGTATTTTAAAACACAAGAAAAAGCAGAACTTGGAAGGCGTGCAACTGGTATTTTTAAAGTTGGACTAAGTGCAACTTTAAAGTTTAAAGTTGTTGATGCAAAAAAACTTATGGACGCATTATTAAACGAGTATTCATATTTAAAACAAGGTGAAGCAGAAAAAATTGTCGTTTCGTATATGTCAGATTTTGTTGTTGCAATACTTAATAAATACAATTTTGCATTATCGGAATTTATATATTCAAATTCAATAATTGAAGAAAATTTAGTGGGTGAATTATCTCAAAAATTATCAAAATTGGGTATTATGCTTTTGCAAATTGATGAAATTAAATATTTATTGCCAAAAAAATATCAAAAAGAGTATGAAAACAACATAAAAATAAAAGAACAAGATAAAAAAGAAGATGCTGACGATAATATTGAAAAAAACTCAACATCAAAGGACCAAGAATATGTGCCCTTTGGAAATATAGTAATTGAAGAGATTTCAAAAGACGATATATTAATAAACAGTTCTAATCAAATTGAAGAGGTTGACGAAAAACAAGAAAATGAAGCAAAAGAACAAGAATTTGTTGACCTTAATTTAGATAATTTGTATAAACAAGATAAAAAAGGAAAAGAATGTAAATTGTGTGGATACATAAATACAGAAAATGCCACCATATGCGAAATATGTAAAAATAAATTAGATTAAAAAGGAGATATTATGAACGAAATAACTAAAGAATGGACACTTGGAGAAGTTATACAAGAAAATGAAGATCTTGCAGATGTACTAATGGGTTTTGGAATGCATTGTTTTAGTTGTCCATTAAGTCAAATGGAAACATTAGAAGAAGCAGCCGAAGTCCATGGTGTAGATATAGATTTTTTACTAAAAAAACTAAATGAAGAAAATAAATAAGACATCGACGATGTCTTGTTTGTTGTTATTTATATTAAAATACAAAAACTTTAGACTGTTAAAAAATAAGTGAGGTGAGACTTGCAAATTGTTTAAAATCAAGAGTTAAGTTTTTAAATGACTGATTTTATACGAATTGCAGTAAAGAATGCAAAAATTTATCTTAAATTTTTAGATCGCGCAGTTTTTCGACAGTTTAAAGTTTTATTTTGTGTTTAATCTTTCGGAAATTATGGTTAAAAGATTATTGGATACGGCAAGAAAAAAAGACCTATAAGTTTGGAGCTCCTTAACTGTACATTTTTTTGAAAGTTCAACACTGTAAAGTGTTGCCAAGGAAGTGAGTTCCTCGGGGGATAAATCTTTCATATATTATATTTATGATTAAAGTTGCAAATAAAGTGAATTGTTTGATATACTACCCTTAGGTGATCAAATGGAAAATAATGAAAATAAAAATAAATTTATTGAACTTATAAAAAATAATATAAAACGAGAGGGAATTGATAATCTTGTAGATTGGCTTAATAAAACTGATTTCTTTACTGCACCTGCATCTACTAGATATCATTCGAACATTGAAGGTGGACTATTAGAACATACATTAAATGTTTATAATAGGTTTTTAAAAATTCTTGAATGTGAATATGGTGAAAATTGGCAAAAGTATTGTTCGCTCGAAAGTGCAACAATAATTGCACTATTTCATGATTTATGTAAAGTTGACACATATTCAACAGAATTTAGAAATGTTAAAGAAAATGGTGCATGGGTGCAAAAACCTTACTATGTTGTAAACGATAAACTTCCTTATGGACACGGAGAAAAATCGGTGTATATTGTAAATGGATTTATTCGACTCACTCGTGAAGAAGCTATGTGCATAAATTGGCATATGGGCGAATATGATATGCGTGCAAAAGCAGGGGTTAGTTTAACCGATGTTTACTACAAATATCCACTTGCACTTTTGTTCCATTTAGCAGATGTAGAGGCGACATATTTAGATGAAAAAATAACCAAATAAAAAAACTTACAAAAAACTTCGCAATACTTCGTTTACTGTGAAACGAACACACACAGTCATGTACGAAGTACACTCCTGCGAGTGTTCATTTCCCGAGCTTTGTCTTGCTGGTTTTTTGTAAGTTTTTTTATACAACTTTAACTTATTTGCTTTTTATTGGCTTAAAAACAACTTATTTAAAAATTTTGCAATACTTCGTTTACTGCATAATTTACCACACAGTCATTTAAATAACTAAACTCCTGCGTGGATAAATTATGTGAGCCGTGTCTTGCTGATGTAACATATTGGCTTTAAAACCAGTTATTTGAAAATGTTGAAATACTTCGTTTGTTGTGAATTATTTACAGAATTTTACATAAAAAAATAAAACCAGCACGGTTTTATTTTTTTATTAGTCTTAAATCTTTATTTTCAATATTTAAGCAAAGAGAGTTTGATTTATTTAAAAGTCTAGAAAAAATACGCTCTCCATATGTTTTTTGAATATCTTCTGGATTTAAGTTTGTTGAAATTATAGTTTTTTTGTTATTTTCAACTCTTTCGGCGATTATGTTATATAAACCTTCAACTGTAACATTTTTTAGTATTGGTTCAGTGCCGAGATCATCAATAAACAAATAATCGGCATCAATTAAATTTGAAATATAATCTATTTTAGTTTCATCAAAAGTTGTATGATATTTTAATAATAATTGATTTAAGTTGAAAGCACTTGTCCAATATACTATATTTTCATTTTTAATTAAACTGTCTGCCATACATTCCATAAGATAAGTTTTTCCCACGCCTGTTTTTCCCGTTAAAATAATATTCAAATAACTTGAAGTAGGGGAGTTGCACCATTTTTGCATTGTTTGGTAAACTTGTTGCATTTTTTTATCATTATCAAAAATTTGACAGTTATTTTTATCAAAACAATTTAGTTTATGATTAAGTCCACTTTGTTTATAAAGTTCTTCGTTTATTAAATTTTTTAAACATGAACACATTTTGCCGTTAACATATCCTGTATCATTACATTTTTTACAACTATATTTTGGAGAAAGAGAATCTTCTTTGATATTTAATTTTTTTAAAACTTCACTTTTTTGCTTTGCTATTTTATCTAGGTTAAAGCTGTTATTTAGCCCGTAAACTTCACATCTTGCAGTTTCAATTTGTGCTTGTTTTTCGAGTTTATAAATTTCGTTAAATTCATTATTCTTAAGAGCAGATTGCAAGTTGTTATTAGCAATTAAATCGGCATTTTTTTTACTTTGTTTTATTTTTTCTAATGCTTTATTTAAAACATTTTTGCTTATCATATTTTCTCCTTAAATTTCTATCTCTTCAAGATTTGTAAAAAGCGAATTTATTTCTTCATTTGTGTATGTTCTATTTTCATAATTTGTTGTAATTTTGTTATTTGTTTCTTTTTTATCTTGTTTAACCTGACAAAGTTTTGCGTTTTCAATATCAGTAATATTTTTTTCGTGCCAAGTGCTTAAAATTTTATTCATAAAAACAAGTGGTTGTGTTTTGCTGTTTGCAAGAGAAGTCGCATAATCTATTAGTTCGTTTGGCATATTCCAATTATTTTTCCAATTTCTATAAAATTCTCTATCCATGTTGTTCACATTTCTACTCAGGCCAAGTTTTTCAAGAATTTGTTTAATTTGTGCTTCAAAATTTAAAACTTCATCAAAATATTGATTTAAACTTTCGGTGTTTGTTACTCCAAGTTTATAAAATTTTAAAATTTGTTTGTCCATATATTCAAGAGTTCTAATTGAACTTTTAAAACAATAATTGCTTATTTTTAATAAAGTTTCTTCATCATAGCCCATGTTGGTCCAATTTATTATATAGTTTTCAACAACTGGTTCAATATCTTCGTAGTACACACCAAGATTTTTGCAAACATTTTTTGCTAAATTAAACAGTGCAGATTTATGATTTTCATATGCTTCAATTTCTAAAATTGAAAACAGACGCATTGTGTAATATTTTTCTAAAATAACATCTAAATATTTAAAATTAACCGATTTTTTTGCTTTTTTATTTAATTTTGCAACATAAATTATTACATTACTCAAAAATCCCATTGCCAGCCATTTTTCGTATAAATCTCGTTCGTCTATATCGGCATTTCGTTTTATTCCCATAGCTTTTAATACAAGACTTAGGTCTTCATTTTGTTTTTCGTATCCAAGTAGTTTTTCGTTTACTGCCATAGCTGTAACAACACCATCTTTTGCCCAATTTTTTGCAACAGTTAATATATATGGATAACCAACATTGTTGCCTTTAAGATCTGTGCAATATTTCATAATCATAAGTAGGGCACTTTGTTCCATGTGTAAACTTTCAAGTGTTGCATAATATTCATAATATTCATTTGGTGTAATCATTCTTCCACTTAAAATTTCCTGGGCAGAAACATTAAAAGAAGCATACTTTTGTTCGCTGATTTTTGGGTGTTTTATCATTGCGTTTTTAATTGGTAAATATTTTACTTGAAAAGGTATTGTGTCAAGAATTTGTACAAGTCCTTGTTCTTGCCAGTACAAAAATGAACTTTCAATGTCTTGCGTTGACATATTAAGTGCTTTTGCAAATTCTTCTATTGTGTTGTGTGAAGCATTTGCATCATTGCAAGCCAAAAGTCCATATAAATAAACTTTTACGCAATCACTAGGTGCGTATGGCATAAAAGATGTTATAAACATATTGTCTATTGGTGTTTTATTGTCAACTATTATTTGTGATGAATAACTGCAAAAACTCATAAAATCCTCATTTTAAACTCAGTACATTTTAGCATATACAAAATTATTTTACAATGATTTTTAAATCAAACATAAATTAGTTTATATGAGCATAAATTATTGTGCAGGAGAGTTATGAAAAAGTTTTTGTCATTTGTTTTAATTGGTTTATCTATTTTTATTTTTGTAGGCTGTGCTAACAGCTTTGAATATAAACAGGATTTAACATCTTATAGTTTAAATCTAGTTTACGATGATAATTTGCAAACAATAGATGCAACTCAGTGTGTTGATTACATAAACACAAGTGATAATACACTCAGCGAGTTAAAATTCCACTTGTATGCAAATGCGTTTAGAGAAGGAGCAAAGGCTAATGTTGTTAGTTTAGCAAACACACAAAAAGCATATCCAAACGGCAAAAGTTATGGTAATATACAAATTGAAAGTGTAAAAATTGGTGAAAATAACATAGAATTTGTTGTTGGTGGTGAAGATGAAAATATATTAGAAGTTCCACTATCAAGCGAGTTGTATCCAAATGATAGGGTTAAAATATACATTGATTATACAGTTACACTTGCAAACATAAATCATAGACTTGGTTACGGAGAAAATGCTGTAAACTTATGTAATTTTTATCCAATAGCATGTGTTTATGAAGATGGCGATTTTGTCTGCGACTTATATAATTCTAATGGCGACCCATTTTATAGTGAAGTAAGCAACTATGATGTTCAAATAACATACCCTAAAAATTATATTTTAGCATCTAGTGGGAACAAACTTGAAGATATAGAAAATGAAACAACAAAGACAACAAAAATAAATGCTTTTTGTGTTAGAGATTTTGGCTTGGTTTTGTCAAATAAATTTGAAACAAAAACAAAAAGATATGACGATAGAGTAAACATTAACTATTTTTATACAAGTGATGACAATGCTGATGAGACAATGCTTTTAATAGAAAATGCGCTTAGTTTTTTTGAAGAAAAAATTGGCAAATACCCATATGAAAATATAAGCGTTGTTGAAACAAATTTTGTCCATGGTGGCATGGAATATCCAAATTTAGTTTTAATTAGTGATGATGTTGAAGATTATGTAACATATAGAGTTGTTGTTGTTCATGAACTTTGTCATCAATGGTGGTATGGTGTTGTTGGCAATAATCAATTTGATTATGGTTGGATTGATGAAGGATTAACAGAATTTTGCACAGTGTATTTCTTTGATAACTATCCACAGTATGAAAGAACAATGGAAAATATGATAAGATCAGCAACTTTTTCATATACAACATTTATGAAAGTGTATAGTGATGTTCAAGGGCAAGTTGATACAAGTATGAACAGGGCGTTAGACCAATTTAACACCGAACCGGAATATGTTTATAACACATATGTAAAAGGCATGCTCATGTTTTCAACAGTTTATGAACTTGTTGGTGCGAAGAAATTTGATAGTGCACTAAAATATTATTACACAAATAATTTATATGAAATTGTAACACCGACTGATGTGATTAAATGTTTTTCAAGAGGAACGGGTAGAAATTTAGAAAATTTATTTAATTCCTACTTAGAAGGTAAAGTTCAAATTGTTGCTAAATAAATAAAAAGTGTTGTTTAATTGACAACACTTTTTTTTAGCATTAAACTAAAAGCATGGAAACTATGATATTAGAAAAAGATACCGAAATTGGCATTATGCCAAAAGAACAAGAAGAAAGTAATTGGATAAAAAATGATGTGTTGGTTATAATTTTGCTGAACAAAAATTTTGATTTTGTTGCGACAAGAACACCATATGATATTGATATTTGCGGAAAGAAAATGTGGGAGTGGGTGGCTCTTAGTTGCTCTGATTGTGAGATTAAAACAACTGTTTGTACAGAGGAAAGTGATATTTTAACTTTAATTAAACCATATCTAAACAACAAAAAATGGACTTTTGTTTTGTATAGCGATACGCCACTTTTTTCAAGTGCAACTTTTGTTAGTGCTTTAGAATATGTGAGAGCAAAGCAAGCAAATGTGCTTAAACTACAAAGGGGTTATGTGTTTAATACAGAATACATTAAAAATGCCGAAAGTTTAATTGGTATGCCATCTAGTGAATTTGGTACAAAACAAGATTTTTTTGTGGTAGATAGCACAAAATCACTTTATGAAGTAAATACTATAATAAAAAACAGAATAATAGACTTTCACATAAAAAACGGAATAATTATCGATGATAAAAATTCTGTGCATATTGATGCAAATGTTGTTATTGAAAGTGGAACTGTAATAAAACAAAACAACGCTTTATATGGACTTACATACATTGGAAAAAATTGTGTGTTAGAGCCAAATAATGTTATAAAAGACAGTATAATTTCAAATAATTGTGTGATAAAATATTCATACATTGAAGAGAGTAGAATTTCTGAAAATATTGTTGTTGGACCATTTGAAAGTATAATAAATAAATCTAATTAAGGGAAAAATATGAAACTAGTTGTAGGGTTGGGGAATCCAGGAAAAGAGTATGAAGGTACTTATCATAACATAGGTTTTTTTGCTGTGGATAAATTAAGCGATGAGTATGGGCTTGACTTTACAAAAAATGAATGTAAGGCAAAAACTTGCAGTGTAAATTTAAAAAGCACAAAACTAATACTAGCAAAACCACAAACATACATGAATTTATCAGGCGAAAGCATTAGAGAATTAAAGCAAAAATACAAATTAAATAACAGCGATATATATGTTTTTTGTGATGATATAGATTTGCCACTTGGCAAAATTAGATTAAGACATCAAGGCAGTGGTGGAACACACAATGGACTTAAAAATATTGTATTAAACATTGGCGAAGATTTTAATCGTATAAAAATTGGTGTGGGCAGAGATGAAAAGTTTAGAGATTTAGCAGATTTTGTTCTGTCAAAAATACCTAAAGATAAGCAAGAAATTTTAGATGTTTCTATTACGCAAGCACTAGAATTATTGCACCAAGACCTTGGAGAAAAATGAACATACTAAACATTGTGCAAAATTCAACAAATATAAAAAATGCAAGTGAATGTTTAAAAAATAACATTCGCTTGTCTTTGTCTGGAATGGGAAGTGGTGAAAAGAGTTTATTTGTTCATAGTGTCAATAAAAAAAGTATAATTGTTTGCAAAGATTTTGTTACGCTAAGCGAACTTAAAGCATCACTTATAAGTCTTGGGCACAGGGTGGGAATAATAAACTATGGATTAAACTCTCCAATTTTTTCGTACAATCAAGACAATAGTTCTATGCTTGAATTTATATCAAACATTTTTGATTTTCACTTAAATAACATAGATATTTTGTTAGTTTTGTGTGAAACTTTGCTTCAAAGATTGCCAAGTAAAGAGTTTTTAAATAGTTATATAACTTTTAAAAAATCAAATGATTATAACTATCAAAATATAGAGTATACGCTTACTAAAATTGGATATAAAAGAAACGAGTATGCAACAAAAAAAGGTGAGTTTTCTGTAAGGGGAGATATCGTTGATATATTTCCAATAAATAGAGAAAATCCAATTAGACTAGATTTTTTTGGCGACAATCTTGAAAAAATATCTCAGTTTAGCGTGGATAGTATGAAATCATTTGACGAAATGAATGAGGCAATAATATATCCAGCAACAATATTTATTTTTGATGAAAATAAAAACAAAATAATAGAAAATTTTAATAATGAAATAAAAAAAATAAAAATAAATAATGATAATTATTCAAAAATTAATGATATAAAATCATATTATTTAGTAAATTTTGAAAATAATTCTCTGCCAATAAATAATGCTTTTATTTTACCATTTTTTAATTTTAATGATAATATATTATCATTATTTAGTGATAATTTAATCTTTTTTGATGAACCAAAAAAGATTTTTGATGATTTTAATTTAATTTATAACAATAATTTAGACAGCATAAATAATTTAATAAAAAATGGTGAATTGTTGCCTATTCACAGTAAATTTAATTGTGATTTAAAAGATGTTTTAAACATAAATAATTATTGCTTATTTGATAATTATCAAAATTCGTATTTAAAAAGTGAAAAAACAATTCATTTTAGAACCATTGGCACAAGAAAATATGTTTTTGATTATAAAGCACTTACTAGCGATATAAATATTTATTTGTCATCAAATTACAAGGTGTTTTTATTTTGCGAAACGAAAGCAAGTTTAGATAGCATAGGAACATTTTTGCTTTCTAACAATGTTAACTATCAATTAGAATTTAAAAATAACAATAAGGCGCAAGTTATTTTGCTTGAAGACTATTTGGAACTATCAGCAAGTTTTTTAGAAGTTGGTATTATTTTTATTGGCACAAACGATCTTGTAAAAAGAACAAAAAGTCAAAGCATAACCTTAAAAAAACCATCTAAATTATATTTACCTAAAATTGGTGAATATGTTGTTCATGAAATTCACGGAATTGGTAAGTGCGTAGATATAAAAAAATTAAATCTTAACGGTTTTGAAAAAGACTATTTTGTTTTAGAGTATAAAGGTGGAGATATTTTGTATGTTCCAACTGAACAAACAAACATGATTTCTGCTTTTATGGGAAGCGATAAAAAACCAACTTTAAATAAAATAGGTGGTCAAGAATTTTCAAAAATAAAAGAAAAAGTAAAACAAAGTGTTAAACAGCTTGCTTTTGATCTTTCAAAATTATATGCAGAAAGAGAAAAGTTAAAGGGGCATAGATATGAAAAAGGTTCTTATCTTATGGACGAGTTTGAAAACGCTTTTGAGTACGAACTGACATATGACCAAAATGAAGCGGTAAACGATATAAAAAAAGATTTGTATTCGTCAAAGATAATGGATAGGCTTATTTGTGGAGATGTTGGATATGGCAAAACAGAAGTGGCACTTAGGGCTGCATATCAAGTTGTTTTAGAAGGAAAACAAGTTGCCTTTTTGTGTCCAACAACAATACTATCTATTCAGCACTATAAAACAACAGTAAAACGAACAAAAGATTTTATGTGTAATGTTCAAGTGTTAAATAGATTTAAAACAAAACAAGAGCAGACTCAAATTTTAAAAGATTTAAAAGATGGTAAAATTGATATTTTAATTGGCACGCATAGACTACTATCTAATGATGTTGTATTTAAAGATTTAGGACTTTTAATATTAGATGAAGAGCATAGATTTGGTGTTGCCGATAAAGAAAAAATTAAAAATCTAAAAAAAGATGTAGATGTGCTTACTTTAAGTGCAACACCAATACCAAGAACTTTAAATATGGCGATGACTGGAATAAGAGATATTTCTATTATTGAAACTCCACCTAAAAATCGTTTACCAGTGCAAACATATGTGTTGGAAGAAAGCGAAGCACTTATCGTAGATGCTTGCAATAGAGAACTTTCACGACAAGGGCAGGTTTTAATTGTTTACAACAGTGTTGAAAAAATATATGACTTTGCAAAAAAAATCGGGGAGTTGTTGCCAAATGCAAGAATTGGAGTTGCACATGGTCAAATGCCCGAAAAAATTTTAGAAGATGTCATCTTAAAACTCTACAATGGCGAGTTTGATATTTTAGTTGCAACAACACTAATAGAAAATGGTATAGATTTGCCTATGGCAAACACTTTAATTGTAATTGATGCGGATAGACTTGGTCTTTCGCAGTTATATCAATTAAAGGGAAGAATTGGAAGAAGTGACAGACTTGCATATGCGTATTTTACTTATAATCCAGCAAAAGTACTTTCGCAAGACGCATATAAAAGGCTTGATGCTATTTTAGAGTTTACCGAGCTTGGCAGTGGATTTAAGATTGCAATGCGAGACTTGGAAATTAGAGGCGCAGGCAATGTGCTTGGCAAAGAACAACATGGGCATATGGAGAAAGTTGGATATGAAATGTATTGCAAACTTCTTGAAGAGGCTGTAAGTGAACTTAAAGGCAAAAAGAAAAAAGAAGAATTACCTCTTAAAGTGGATATATCATGCCCAGCATATCTTCCAGACGATTATGTTAAGGGTGATAGTGAAAGAATTAAGTTGTATTCTCAAATTAGTGAAATATCTTCAATTTCACAACTTGAAGATTTAAAGAAATCAACTGTTGAAGCGTTTGGTGAACTTCCAAAAGAACTTTTAAATTTGTTTAAGATAGCGTTAATTAAAAATTTGTGTGTTAAACTTGAAGCAAAAAGAATTGTGTGCGATGCCGTAAACACAAAAATATATCTATATAAAAAAGAAGAAATTATTTCAAAACAATGTGCCGAAACAATTAACAAATACAAAGATATTTGTGTTTTAAAATTTGAAGATGTGCCAATAATTGTTTTAGATTTAAAAAGTATGTCTATTCAAGAGAAACTAAATTTCCTTATTAAATTTCTAATAAGCGCTACAAATAATTAGTTTTTAATTGATTTTTAATTTTTTATAATATATAATAACTTAGTTAAATTGGAGAAATAATAGTGAAAAGAAAATTATCAAGTTTAGTTCTATGTATGCTATTGGCATTTGTTATTATATTGAGTGGGTGCGATTTGTTTCCAAAAAATTATACCGCATATTTAAACAAATCGGTTTGCACATTGACATATGCTGACGGCGAAAAAGAAGAAATTACAACAGAAGCATATATAAATGCGTTTAATAGTTACGGTTCAAGTTTAGTTCAAAATGGTTCAACATACGAAGAAGCCGCTGAACAAACTATTGAAGTTTTAATCAATAGATATGTTCTTTTAAATCATGCAAAAACCGTTATAACAATAACTGACGATGATAAAAAAGAAATATATGACGATGTTTATACTTCACTTAAATCTAATTTAGAAACTTATGAAACCGAAGTCCGTGACGAGTGGAATATGCCAAAGCCAACTTCACCAGAAGATGAAGAAAGCGATATCGTTTTGTACGAAGAATATGTTCCAACAGCAGAAGTTGTTTTTGTTGATGGACAATATAAAATAAAATTATTAGATACAACAGAAGATAAACAAACAACAAATTTTGCATCTCTTGATGCGGTGATAGAACAATTTAAAAATTATGCTAATTACAACGATAACACAAACAATGCAAAAATAAGAAAAGAAGCTTATAGAAGATTTTTAACAGTGTTAAAAAAGAACGAGCAAAACCTTAACCTTTCTACAGACTATGACAGCATTTTAAGAAGATATGTTGAAAAATTATATAAAAGTACAGAAGAAAATTTTTATATCACAAGTTTAGAAGATTATTATAAAACTGAAGAAGGTTATTCAACAATTTCAGTTGGACAAGTTTTAAATAAATATAAATCTTTACTTCTTCAATCAAAATTTAAGTACGAAGCCAATGCTGAAAACTATGACACAGCAATGTTAGAATCATTTAAAGATGTTTACTATGTTGTTGACGATAACTATTTCTTTGTGTCACATATTTTAATGAAATATGATGAAACAAGTGTAAATGGCGAGTTAAGTCAAAAAGAACAATATGATAATTTAAAAACAGAATATGAAAGCGGATATATAACAAAAAAAGTATACGAAGAAAAACTTGTTGAACTTGCAAATGCGGTGCAAGCAAAAGTAAGAAACGAAAACGGCGAGTTAACAGGAGCAACAATAAGTGCAAATCAAGTTTTAAAAGATTTAACAAATGCGTTGGAAAGTCCTGAAGTTAAAACAGACGAAGATAAAGCAAATGTATTTAGAGATTATATGTATAAATACAGCGAAGACACAGGAACAGTTAATGCAGAATATATGTATGTTGTTGGAACAGAAACCAGTAAAATGGTTGAAAGTTTTACAGAAGAAGCAAGAAAATTAAATGAACAAGGTACTTTTGGTGCAATCAGTACAAAACTTGTTGCTTCTGAATATGGTGTTCATATATTGTTTTATGGGGGTAAAGTTGAGAACTTGTTTACAGTAACCGATGTTTCAACATTTACTTTAAATGATAGCGATATTGAAGTACTTACAAATGCAAAATTAAGCGCACTTAACAATAAAACAGTTTTTGATAAGGTTTTTGAACTTTTAAGCGATGATAACTATTCGATTTTTGAAAACATGAATCTAAATGTTTTAAAGAAAGGAATGAAAATTGAAAAACATAAAAGCGTATATGAAAATTTATAAACTTAGATAAATAATATAAAAATAAAGGTTAAATGCCTTTATTTTTTTATTATAATGTCAATAATAATAAATAATCTTTACAATTAAATTTAATTTTGATACAATGAAAAGGCATGAAAAAAGAGCTCTTGAAAAAATTTAACAAATTTTTAAAATTGGGAAAAAGTTCCCAAATTTTTTCATGTAAGAAAAAACTTAATAACGAAGATAAAAGTTTAAGTTCGGAGCAATTAGCATTGGACTTAAACAACACTAAAAAAATTAACAACGAAATAAATAACGAAATTGAGAATATAAATTACAGTGAACAAGAACAACTCGAAGATGCCGAACAAAGTGTTTCTAAACAAAAAGGCAAAAAAAAGAAAATATGGAATGCTATATTCTTTATTATAAACATTGTTGTGGTTTGTGGAATTTTATACTATCAGTTGACACATGAAAACATTTCCTCTTTTTCAGAGTTAAAAGGTTTAAAGTTTTACTACATTCCTGTGCTTTTGTTGATTTTTGCAACAATTATGACCTTAGATGCATATAGAACAAACTTATTTTTAAAAAAATCAGGTAATAGATCAAGACCATATTTGTGTTACAAAATGTGTGCAATTGGACGATATTACGATAATATAACGCCTATGTCGTCTGGCGGTGAACCTTCACAAATTTTTTATATGAATCATAGAGGACTTAATGCAAGTTCTTCAATATCTGTTCCAATGGCGAGATATGTCGTTTCACAAATGTCTTGGATGATTATTGGTTTAACTGCGGTTATATGCATAATTTTTACTAATGTTATGGATGTCAGCGTTGTTCTTGTTATTGGACTTTTAGGGTTTGCGGTTAATGTTACATTGCTGTCCGTGTGCTTGATCCTTTCAATGAGCAAAAGATTGGGTAATAAACTCGTTGTAAAAGTACTTAGGTTTTTACAAAAAATACATGTTGTAAAGCATTATGAAAAACAATACGATAAAGTTATGAAAGTTGTTGTAAGTTATCAAAACACAATGACAACATATGCTAAAAATAAATGGTTTTTCTTGTATACTCTATTAATTTCTATTTCAATTTATATTTTAACTTACACAATGCCATATGTAATTTATTTAATGCTTGGTGGAACAAATTATGCAGTTTGGCCTAATATGTTGGTTTTTTCTGTTATAATTGAACTTGGTTCAAGCATTATCCCACTTCCTGGTGGAACAGGTATGAACGAGATATCATTCACTGTTATTTTCGCCAGTGTATTCCCTGAAGGAACTGTGTTTTGGGGACTATTGTTTTGGAGATTTATGACATATTATATTTATATTCTACAAGGAATAAGCATTATTATTTATGATTATTTTATTGGAAATAGAAAATTTAAGTGGCTTCAAAAGAAATGGGAACTTGAAACGGAAAGTGCACTTTTTAAAGAAGAACAAATAAGAAAATATAATAAACAACGAAAAAAAATAAAAAATCGTTAAAAAACCTTGATTTTCAAGGTTTTTTTATTAAATTTAATAATTTTTACTAATTATTTTTTAATATTAAATATTAATAAATAAACTTTTAGTTTATTTTTTTTGCTTTATGTTAAAAATTTAATGAGGTAAAAAATGACTAAAAAAAGTAAACGAAATTATATATTTGCAATTTGCATTTTATCATTACTTTTAATTTTAAGTGTGGTTTATAACTTTATGGGTGGATTTAAGTATGACAACTTAGTGGAGTTAAACAATGTTGTTGGTGATAACATAGAAATAAAGTTAAATGGAATTGGAGCAGAAAGTAAAGCTGTGGCACTTAGTGGTGCAAGTTTACCAAATGATGTTATTAAACAAAACATTCAAATAACTTTGCCGAATATAGATACAACAAATTTAGTTTTAAGGGCAAAAATTGTCTTGGACGATAACTATTTAAAAATTTATGGATTTAATTCTTGGCAAATAGACGAAAGTGATAATTATTATTATTTTGATGCTGAAATTTATAAAAATCAAACTGTAGGGCTATCGAGTGAAATTCAACTAAAAGAGGACTTATCACTTGATAAAAATAAAATTTATTTTATAAACATAGTTGTAGAATTGTTTTATGCAGATGGTCTAAATTTGTAATCATAAACATTTTCGGGGTTAAAAAATGGGTATAAATTAGAATCTTTTTTTCTAAGTGTCGTACCGTCAATAACTTTTCTGTCCATAAACAAAACTTTGCTTGTATTTTTTGTTGGAAGATAAGAATAATAAGTTTTCATTCCAACACCACAGAAAAGTTCAAAACCAGCATTTTCAAGGGCTATGTGTTTTTTCGATTTTTCGCCGTTTGCATAAACTTCCCATTCTCCGTAAGGGTAAACATAGACTTTTGTTTTGCCAATAAGCGGTTCTACTTCATTTTGCCAAAGTTTTATTTCTTCACAAAATTGTTCATATGATATTTTATTCATATGATAATGACCATAAGAATGACAGGCAAAATTCCAGCCATTTTCTTTTAACTTTTTTATTATAGGTTTAACTTTATTAATTTCTTCTTGTCTATTTATTAAATTTTTTGATTGTGTTCTATATCCAAGTATTCCGTCATATCCTGTTAAGTTTAAAGTTCCTTTTGCTCCACGAATAGAAAAGGAAGGGTGTTTATTTACAAAGTCTTCAAGAATTGGAATAAATTCGTTAGAGTAAGATATTTCTTCTTTTCCATTTATAAGGGTAGATGTTGCTAAATTACCATTATTGTCAATAATAATTTTGTCCACCATACCGAGTCCCATTTTTTTGTGGTCGTAATTTACATCATCAAAAGATAATATGAGTGGCTTTTTTCCAACAGGAACTTTAATTTTTTGTTTTTCAATTTTGCCGTTTTTATTTTTAAATGTTTCGTTGATATCAACAAGAGCATAGTTGTTTTGGTAAAGAGAGTTTAATATTTTTATAAACTCATCTTTCGTTATGCAGTCAATATTATAATTATCTCTCATGGGGTTTGTTTTTTTAAATGCAATTTCGGGATATGCAATTAAACAATGGGTGAATAAATGTTCAACTGTTGAAGTGTAGTAGTATTCTTCATTATTTGCGAAGGCATTTGTAAAGCCACTGCAAATTATAAATAGTGAAAATATTAAAAAAATATATACAATCTTTTTCATATTTGTAGTATGTTATAAATTCTATAAAATAAACAATAATTTTCCAAAAAATAGCAAAATAGTATAAAAACAAGTGTAATTAAATGTGATATAACATCATTGAGGTAATTATGGAAAACGAATTTTACGATAGAATTGTATATAGAAAAAATGCCTTTTTAGAATTAAAAGAATATTTAAGCCAAAATTTTAATGGGAAAAAGGTTTTACTTATATCAACAAAAAGTTTAGTTAATCCGCATTTAACGGAAATAATGAATATGATTTCAGTTTCTGGGTGTAACTTTAAGCATTACATAGCGAAAAATAATTTTTCCAATTTTGAACTTAAACAAATTAGTGAACTTTTGACACTTGAAAATTTTGATTTGTATGTTGTTTTTGGAGCAGGTAGGGCAACTATGGTTACAAAATATTTCGCAAATATATTTTGTGTTCCATATATCGTTTGTCCTTCTGCTTGTTCAAACTCATCGTTTTTTTCAAATATTTGCATAAATCCATATGACAGCACGAGAAGTTTTAAATGTGATTATCCACAAAAGATTTTTATCAACGAGAGTGTTATAAAAACTATGCCACGAAAACTTTTAAAACAAGGTGTATTTTTTATAATGGCAATAGAAGAAATGCTAGCCATGTCTACAATAGAAAATATTTTATTTGATAAGCATAATGATATGTCACAAATAAATAAAATTACAACAAAATTGCAAAAAGAAATAAAAGGCATAATGTCTGGTGATGTGGATAGTAAACTAATTTTAACCGATATTATTATTGATCTTTCATATGAGTTAGACAAGGTAGATATTTTTAAAAGTGCAACATTTAATTTGTATACCATAATGCAAAAAATATTTTTAAATTCAAGTGAAATAACTGGTAGTGGAGAGATATATTTGCTAGCATCAAAAACACTGCTATTATGTTATAAAAATTTATTTATGCAGAAAAAAATAAAGCAGTTGGAATTGCCAAATTTTCCAAAAATTGTAAAAAATATAGAAAAATATTCAATTTTTTATAAAAAAATCAATAATTTTGCATATTTTAATGAAATTTTATCAAAAAAAGAACTGCTTACCAGATTAAATAATTTAAAAGAAGAATTTTTATATCAATGCAATAAAAGAATTGAAGAGCAAGACAATTTACTTGATGTTGTTAAAAATTATGATGATATCTTTACATATCAAACACCGCTCCTTAGCGATGTTTTTACAGCGGTAAAGGTTTTACCATATGTTTGCGAAAACAATTTTATTGTTGATTTAATGGGAGGGCTGGGATTAGTTAACGCATTTTAGATTTAGTTAATTAGTTTAAAATAAAAAATTAAATAAATAACTAATAAAATATTATCAAAAATCGGGGAAACCTGATTTTTTTGTTTAAATAAATAAAAGTTGGCAATAAATTTTATATGAAAAAGTTTATTGTTTTTTTAATGCTTTGTGCATTTTTATTTAGTGCTTCACTATTTAAAGAAGAGTTTGATTTTTCAAAATATAACAATTTAGAAGTCCAAGTTTTTACTTCTAACAAACAAAATATTAATTTTGATAATATTAGCGTTGTTGATAATGGTCAAGGTCAAATTATTTATTGTAATTATGATAAATATAAAGATATAAGTAGCACAATAAAAAATATCAGTGGAGTCACATTTATTTTTGAAGGTAATAAAAACTTGTATTTAGACATTATTAAAAAATTAAATATCACATTATTAGAAAATAATTATGATAATTTTGTTGGCTATTCTAATAATTTTGACGGGGGTGTTTCTTACAACGGAAAAAAAGTCAATGTTCAGGGATATTTTAATAAAGGGAAAATTTATATAGGAACGCCTTTGCTTTTAGGAAGTTATTAAATTTTAAAAATTTATATGTATAACAAAATAAAAAGTGTCAATAATTCGTGTGGAGGTAAAAATGGAAAATAATAAAAAAGGAAAGGTACTTGGCTTCATCAAAAAATATGGATATTATATGATGGCATTTGTTCTCGTTCTTGGTATAACATTGGGAGTTGTTCTTTCAACTACTCCAACAAGCGACCAAAATCAGGATGTTGAAACAGATGTAAAACCGGTTGTGTTTTCATTGCCTGTAAATTCACCAAGTGTGATAAAATGGTATAGCGATAGTGAACTCATGTACAACGAAACACTAAAACAATGGGAGAGTCATATGGCAATAGATATGACATCTGAAAATTTAGATGTTTACTCAGTTTTAGATGGAGTTGTTACCGATGTTACAACAACCTATGAAGATGGTACAACAATAACAATTACTCATGAAAATGGCTTTGTTAGTAAGTATTCATCACTTGAAGAAGAAACTGATGTAACAATATCCGATGAAGTTAAAGCTGGCGATAAAATTGGAACAATGTCTCAATCTTCAGCAGACGAACTTTTAAGTGGCAACCATTTACATTTTGAACTTTATAAAGATGGTCAAAAAGTTGATCCTGCCAATTATTTAACACTATCAGATAAATAATAAATTAAACTGTTTTGCGTCAACTAGCTGTTTCTAATGGTGCAAAACAGTTTTATTTTTATATAAAATTTAGTTGTTATAATTTTGCAAAATAAAATTCTTTTTAAAGTGCATATAATAAAATGTGGCGTTTAAATAAATAGGTGAGTTTAAACACTTTACTTTTTTTAAAAAACATGTTACATTTTTATTGTTATGGAGGAAATTATGACACTAGATAAAGTTAAAAAACTAATTGCAAGTCAACTAAATATTTCAGAAGATAAAATAACCGAAGATTCTAGACTTATTGAAGATTTAGGTGCAGATTCGTTAGATACAGTTGAAATGCTTATGACACTTGAAGATGAATTTGGAATTGCAATTCCAGACGAAGAAGCAATGAAATTAAGTACTGTAAAATCTATTGTAGATTTAATTGATTCAAAAAAATAAGAAAAAGGTAATAGAAGAAAACTTTCAGATTGTTGAAAGTTTTCTTTTTTTATAAACGCATTAACCACTACCATTTTTTAGACAAGGCCATATAAAAACCGACAAATTATGACATATTTTGAAATTTTGTTTCATACATTGTTTTTGTTAGGAGATTGAAATTGTGGCTAAAAATGATAGAGTTATTGATTATGCAAATTACATAATTGAAAACAATGCAACAATAAGAAAAACGGCGGTTTTTTTTGGATATAGCAAAAGTACCGTGCATAACGATATTCAAAAAAAATTAAAAAAAATAAATGGCGACTTATATTTTAAAGTAAAAATCATTTTAAAAAATAACTTTTTAGAAAAACATTTAAGAGGTGGCGAGTCTACAAGACAAAAATATTTAAAATTAAATAAATAAAATTATTTTTAATTATTAAAAATATTTCATATTTTAATTTATTAAAATATGATTTTATTTTTTAATTATTTTTTTAATAATTTTATTTCTCCTTTTTTAATATTTTTTATGTCGAAAATTGCTAAAAAATTTATTATTATATAATAAATTATTTGACACAAGTTTTAGATAATAATATAATAATCATGAATTCGTTTATTATTATATAATAAAAACATAACAATTGAAGACAATAAAAAAAGGAGAAAAAGGATGAAAAGATTTAAAAAATTAGTAATGTCGATGCTTTTTGTTCTTGTTGCACTAACAGGTGTTGTTTTTTCAGCATGCAATGATAATAACGATAAAATGACAATTACTTTAAGTTCAACAAATATTCAAATTTTTTTAGGAGAAAACAACAACACTGCTTTGCTCACTGCAACTGTTGAAAATGCAACAGATTATAGTGTTACCGTTCTTTACGATTCTGCTGACATAAAAGTTACAACAAACTATTTAGGTGATGGTGTTACCGAAATAACTGTTCTTGCATACAGACAATGTACAAATGTTGATGTAACTGTTAAAGGTGCAAAAAAATCAGCAAACTTTACCGTGTCTGCAACTCTTCCTATTTCTTCAATTGTTCCAAAAGAAAACAATTATCATATGGCTTATGATAAAACAAATGGTGGCGAGTTTGTTTTAAATGAATCTCTATTTAGTATTTTACCACAAGGCACAAATCAAACTCAGTTAAAATATGAACTTACAAATGCAATCGAAGGTGTTTCGATTGTCAATAATAAATTAGTGATTGATTCAAACCTTAGCACTGTTCCTAATTCGATAAGTGTTGAGGTTATTTCTGCTTATAAGGACAACATAAAAACTACTATTAAAATTGATGTAATTCAGGTTATAGATGCTCAAAGTGTTATTATTTGTGATGAATCTGGAAACGAACTTGGAGAAGGTGAAACTGAATTTAATATTTCAAGAACCAATCCTGACACTGCAATTCTTTCTTTAATTGTTCGTGTTCCATTTAGTGTTTCTCAAGAGCCAATTGTTGTAACACCAAAATTTACATACCAAGACAAAGGATTGCTACAACAAAATGATGTAATAATTTCAAAAAATGACATGTTGGGCTGTTATGAATATTTGTTTACATTTACTTTAGATGACAAAAACTCAACAGCAGGTACAGACTTTTTATATTTTGAACTTTCATATGCTGATTACCCTGATATTAAATCTAGTACTGCTGACAAAGAATATGGCAAATTAAAAATTACAACTTTTGATGAAATTTCGGATATTTCATTGAAAACAGAGGAAGGCTATATAAATTTAGAATCGCCAATCAATTTGTACACAAATTATTATTCTCAAAACAAAATAGAAGGTTATTCAATTAAATTTGAAGCAATTCCTACAACAGCAACTTCAAACAAATTGTCATTAAATGTAAACCTGGCTGATGAAAATTTAAAATATTTATCCGTTAAAAATTCAATGGGCAGTGAAATTGTTTTTGTAAATGGAAAATATCTATTTGAAAGTGGAGAAGAATTTTATTTTATTGCAAAAGATGGATTTAATGATAATGCCGGAATACAAGTTACTGTTAAGAGTGAAGAAAATCCTCTTATTGAAAAAAATATAAATTTTGTATTTAAAAAGGGTATAAGTGAGTTCGGGTTTGTATATGATGGTGCAAGCATTCAAAATTCAAGAACTTACTACATAAACAATGATAGTTTAGATCAATTTTCAAGTACAGTTGTAAGCTTTGCTGTAAATCCTAGAATAGACAGTTTAAATCTTGAAAGTGCTAAAATAAACGGAAACAATATTGTGTTAAAATATCCAACATTTACAATCAGTGCAAATGGTGATATGTTTGAACTTTTAGAGCAAGATTGGGGAAATGGCGAACTTGCATATTTGATTGAAAATGGAATGGTTGGCAACTCTTATAGATATGATTTAAAAATTAAATCTATTGATGGCAAAACAGGTGAAGGACTGATAACAGTTAAGTTTGAATCTGGTCAAGAAATTTCTTGCAAGGTTATTGTAATTGAAGAACTAAATGATGTAAAAGTTGGCATTGATTCAACATTTAATACTTCTTCTGCTGTTGGAAATATAAATTTTGATAACGATAGTATAAATTATGTTGCTGTAAAATTGGGACAATCTTTGCCTCTTGTATACAATGCAAACACTACATATACATCTGTTTCATATGGATTTTACGATGTAGAAGACGATGACTTTAATATTGATGAAGATGGACTTATTCCTCCAACGAGTGCAGATGTGTATTCGTCGAACTCAAATATTATTAGTGCAAACTATTTAAGGGCAATGAGTTATATATCTCCAATAAAAGTTGGCAGAGTTTGGGTAAAGGCTTCGTTTACAGGCAAGGAAATTAAGCTTAATAAAAATGGACAAGAATATAATTATGTTGATAAAACAATCGATAAATATTTTCTTGTTGAAATATATGTTCCAATTACTTCATTTAGTGCAACCAACAAAACCATAGAGTTGTATGCATACGATGAAGTGGGTGAATTTAATAAAGATTTGTCAACAAAAACAATTAGTATTTTGTTTAATAACGGACAAACAACTCCAACATATAGTGATGTTTATTGGGATTTCTGGGGAGATATTAAACTTGAACAAAATAAAGTTTATGAATTTAAAGCCACAAATTCAGATGTTGTTTATTTTACAGTTGAAAATGTGGGAGGTGGTAAATTTAAATTTACAGCTCTTACAAGAAATGCTGATAATGAAGACTCTGCTTTTATCCCTACAACTTTAAATATATCTACAAAAGATTTGGGACTTGATAAAAACACAATAGATTATTCAATAAATGTTGTAATTAAAGAACCAGTCTTAGTTGATAACATAATTGCATCTAATGTTGCGGACAATGGTATATATCTTATTACAAAAAATCTTGAAGGTATTGTAAATGGAGATACAACTTTTAAAATATTAACAAAAGTTGGACCTGATAACGCATTAAATAAAGATGTAGCGTTTAGATTTATTCCAAATGTTGGAACCGCAAGTAATGTTATAAATATCACTGACGATGGACTTGTAAGTGTTGTTGGTGAACATGGTGGAAGTGGAACAATTAGAATATTGCCAAAGGACGGAATTTTTGTTGATACAAATGGCAATGAATATTACAGAGATGATATTGTTTATTGCGATATTCCTGTAACTATTGGTGACGGAACATCAAGAGAAACATCAATAAGAATAAACAGTTTAAATGAAATTGTAGATGGCACATTCCACTATACATTATTAAACAGTGTAGATTATCCACAAGTTTGGGAAAATAAGCCAGACACATTTAATGGTGGACTATATGGCAAAATTGATGGAAGTAATTTTGTTGCAACAATAAACTTAAATGGTGAAAGTTTGTTCGAAACGCTTGGAAGTTTTGCAATTCTTGAAGATTTAATTGTTTGCGGGCAAGTTCAAGGACAAGCAATGCTTGCAAATACAAATAATGGTACAATAAAAAATGTTACCGTTGATTTATATCAGCAAAATGGCAAATATATTGCGTCAAAAGTTGAAACTGACCAGGCGAGTGCTGGTGGTTTAGTAAATATAAATTATGGGCGAATTGAAAGCAGTACATTCGCTGGTTCTATTGTTGCACCTAGCGGTGTTGTTGGTGGAGTTTGTGCAATTAACTATGGTACAATAACTAATTCAAATGTACTTATTTATAATATGGAAACAGACTCGCAAATGAATTTTGTTGGGCAAACAATTGGCGGTCTTGTTGGAGAGATGGCACAAAACTCTCGCCTTGAAAAATCTTATATATATAATTTTAGTACAAATGCAAACTTTGATACTAAAGTAATGGGAGCGTTAGTTGGAATAATTTCATCAAACAACATAACAATAGACCAATGTTTCGCCGAAATTGGACAAACATCAAATTTCTACACAACAAAAAATAGTAATGTAAGTAAAAATGATGAAAATTTAATAAAAAATAGCTATATTATCAGCAAATTTAATCAAAATATTGATGGTCAGGAAAGTTTACAAATTCAATTTAGTTATTTCATGACTCAAAACAATGGTAAATTCATTTTTGGAAATACTAATAATACAAGTGATACATTCTTAAATGTTTCTATGGGAAGTTCTCAAATATGGAATAAAGTTGCAACAACAAACTATGGTTTCCCATATTTAACAAAAGTTGTTCCATTAAAAGCTTTAACAGGTGAAGATTTACAAAATATACAAATTCAAAATACCAGATTGTCACTAGCCGAAAATGAAAATGTTGCTGTAATGTATTTATACAAAACTAACGGATATGTTTTAACAGACTATGAAAAACAAGTCCTAAATATGGTAAATACAATAAGTTTAAGTGAACTATTTGGCATTGATAAAATAGATGGACTTTTAGTTTCTTCTAATGATTTAAATGTTATAAACAGTTCGACAAATGAACTTCAAGTAAAAAATTTAGGAATGGTAGAGTTGACACTTCAATCTAAATATGATTTAAGTGTAGCACCAAAAACTATTGATATTTATGTTATATATGCCACAAATAATTTTACATTAAGTTATAAAGGTCAAAATCTTTTAAGTGATGCAACAATATCAATTAAAAATGGTGTAAGCGATAGTTTGCAATCTTCATTATCATCAACAATTGTTCTTACAAATAGAGAAATTCCACTTATGCAAAACAATTTTGAAGTGGTTTTTGAAACAGAAAATGAACAATCTAAATTTGTTGTTGGCAAAAATATAGGAACTCATACAATCGTTTCAAAATTCGAACAAGAAAATGGCGATATTTTAGATAGTGTAAGTTTTGATGTTTATCTAAAATTGTTAGATACAATTAAGGATACAGAAAATAAAGACAAAATTGAAGAAATAATAAAACAGAGTACATTAAGAAAGTTAACAATACAAAGAACATATGGAGCATTGTCTTTAAGTTCAACAATTAGCAGTGCAACTATTTCAGCAAGTGATGAATTGGATATAAACTTAACTGCAACATTTGATTCACAGAGCACAAACCAAACTGTAAATGTTGAAATTTATGACAGTGAAGGCAATGACATTTCTACTTTAAATGTATTTGAAGATATAATTTTAACAAAAATAAGCGAAACTCAAAACAATAGTATTGATACTGTTAATTATATTGCTACAATAAAAATAAACAAATCATTAAATTCATCTTTAATAGATTTAAATGGTTATACAATTAGATTTATATCAGACGAATATATTTTTGCAGATGTAAAAATTTATATTCTTGCACAAGAAATATTAAGAGTTGATGTAAATAATTATGCACAAAAAGAAAGTAATTCAAGTGGTTCAATGTACAATTATTATCCAAATAATGTTCTTTCTCCTGGCACTAGTGGACTACTTGATATAATGATTTATCCTTCTTACGCAAATTACACACATGTAAATGTTACAGCACAACCTGTAAACAATCAAAGTTTATCTCTTATTGCAATGAAGAAAAATGATAATGCAACATATGATATTGATCTTGCAACAAATTTTGAATTTATTGAAAATGGTGTAAAAATATATGCAAAAGAAAGCACAAGCGAAGTTGGAAGATATTATGTTAGAGTTGTAGTTCCTTCTACTGTAAATATAAATACTTTTTATAATATATATATTGACATATATAATGGAGATGAAAAAGTTTACACAGAAGTATATGCACTTTTAATTGTACCACAAGAAAAAGCAGGAATTACTGTTGAAGGTAAAGACAAAATCTTTGCAGTTAAAGGTGATACTATTATAGCTGATGTTGTTTATGAACAAACGCAACAAATAGAAAGTATTGTTGCATATGACATGAATACTACAACTGTAAACAATAATGTTACAATAATAAACAATCAAGATTTTACTAGTTATGCTACAAAATACTTTAAGGGAACATTAAGTATAACTCTTGGAGAAAATTGTGGTAATATAGATATTCAAATAACAACTTCAAGATATGTAAATGGTGTAAAAGAAGAAGTATATTCAATCCTTAAAGTTTATGTTCTAGATTTTGAATTAGATTTTGAAAATACTCATTTAAACAATGAGACGGGTAGCGATGTTATTTATGGAGATAAATATTTCTACAATTCACTAGAATTTAAAATTGCAGGCAAATATGTTAGTGGAGCGAATGGAATAATAACATCAAGCGAAAGAGCTTACAATACATTCATAGAAAATAATTATTACTTAAACAACGCAACGGGATATGAAGTAAACTATGATACACAAAATAAAGAAACATTATTAGAAAACTTATATTATGTAAACAACAATGTTTACACACCAGTAATTGTAAAAAATGCCGATGGCACATACACTACAGTATCAAGTGATATAATTGCTGACTTTGCCATTGAAGAACAAACAGTTAATGGGGAAATTCAAAAAGTTATCAAATTCTTAGGTAAAAATATTGGCACTCAAAGAATGCTTTTGGAAATTAAAGCAAAAATGCCAGACGGAAGCATAAGAACTTATCAATATTTCTTTGATATTACTATTGCAAATTATGTAACTGAAGAACAACCGGAAGAAATATCAAACGCAGAAGAATTTTTAAATGCGTTTACAGGTGATGTAGAGCAAGATTACATACTTACAAATGATATAATTTTATACGATTTTTCACCAATACAAGACACATCAAAAGTAAGCAGTTTAGACGGAAATGGACATCAAATTATTCTCAGAAGTTTTAGTGACAGTGTTTTAAATCAAAGCACCGTTAGTTTATCTTTGTTCCAAAATGTAACTGCTAACACAACAATTAAAAATTTAAGATTAAATATTTATCATATTGATGCAATTACCATTGATGCAAATATAACAAATCAAGTTAATATCGCACCAATAGCAATAAACAATGCAGGTATCATTACAAATTCAGAAGTTGTAAGTTATAGATATTTAGCAAATCAAATAACTCCACAACTAAGCGGAATAAACATAAAAGCTAACAGCACTTTAAATGTTTCGGCTCAAACATCTGGTTTTGTTTTGTACAACTCGGGAATTATAACAAATAGTAGAGTTGGTGGCGAAAGTATAAATGTTTATAATGTTAGTGACAAGGGTTCGGTTACATATGAAACTGTATACCTAGATCCATTTGTTATCTCTTCATTTGGTGAGATAAGTGGTTTTGTTCATACTAACACAGGAAGAATTTCAAGCAGTTATGTATCAAATTTAAGAGAAATTAACAATTCAAATATAGATTACACAACAATAACAAGTGGTTTTGCCATAGAGAACTCTGGCAGAATAAGTATGAGTTATGCAAAAGGTGTAAAAGACAATATTCAAGATGTTCATGCAACAAAATACGGTATAGAAACATCGGGAATAAGTGCCGGATTTGTGTATGCTAACTCTGGAAACATAAGTGATAGTTACTCAAACATAACACTTACAAACCTTGGGGACAATCCAGGAAGAACAAGTGCTGGTTTTGTTTACAACAACCAATCTAACGGTGTAATAAAAACATCTCTTTCACTTTCAAGAATAATCGGTGCAACAACAACACAAATGAACTTCTCAGGTGTTGATGATTGGGGTAATTGGCAAAACTTTGGAACAATTGAAAATTCTTACTACTATGATGAAGTTGCTCTTGAAGATTCAAGTATTTTAATTGAAGAAGCATACGGAGAAAGTGCATCACTTGTTTCTTCTGTTACACTTGAAGAGTATTTCTATGGTTACAGTTTTGCAACAAATGAACAAAATGATGATGGCATTTGGGTAATGACAACAACAGGTCCAGAACTAATTAGTGCCAATACAAAATCAGTTTCATTAAGATATTATAGCGTTGAAACTAATGATGAAAATAGACCAATATTTAATTATGCAACAAATTATGAGTATGGCTCTTTAAATAATCCTATCTTAATTAGAAACGCACAAGAATTTAGCAATGTATTTAGTGGATTAGGTGGAACCAGTGCATCAAAATTTGTAAATTTAGACAAAAAACAAGCATTTGGCAATTATAGACTTATAAATGATATAAATTTACAAGAACTAATATCTAGCGATGATGAACAAACATATAGATTAGCATCTTCAAGCCTTGCACTAACAGGAGTTTATAGAGAAGAAGGAAACGGCAAGGGTATTGGTAAATTTGACGGAAATGGATTTACAATTTCGGGATTTGCACTTTCTGATTCTTATGTAGAAAGCAGTGCAACTAACTTTGGTATGTTTGCAAGCATAGAGTCGGGCGCAATACTTATGAATGTAAATGTAACCATTGGAACTACGAATGCAGAAAATGAAGTTTTAGGTGTTGAAGCAAAAAATGTAAAATATGTTGGTGCTATCGCCGGAACTGTTTATGATGCAAAAGTTGTAAATGTAAATTTAACATCTGCTTTTGAAAACACAAACACTGTCACAGTGAGAGGAAAAAATGTTGTCGGTGGGCTAATTGGTAGAGTAATCGGAAATTCTTACATATTTAATTTATCTGCCTCAAATGTAAGTGTAACAGCAGCAAAATTCCCAGATTTCTATTATGGAAATGGTGCAAGTTATACTACATATAATCAATATTCAAGAATAAACGAAGCACAAAATAACAATATTTCATATGCAGGTGGAATAGTTGGTATTATTGATACATATGGCGACGACTCGATTACACAAGAAATGTTTGCAGATTCCATTGTTTCAACAAATGGAAATGCCGTTATGCTTAAAACCACTGGAACAAGTCAAATCACGGCAGGAACTGTCGGTGGTGTTATTGGATATGTTGGACCACTAACAATTATTCAAGATGCACTCTATGAATTGTCATTTGTGGACACACAAAACAGAACAATGCAAGGCTTATATTCTTATAATGGTTTTGCAGGTGGAGTTGTTGGATATAATAAAGGTTATTTAAGACAAGTTCGTTCTGAGCATGAAGAAAATTGGCAATTAAATATCATCGAAGATAATGTCGATGACTACTATAAAGGTAACTATGATGTTGATAGAGGCAACGAACAGTTATTTATTGGAAATGGATATAATCCTATTGCAATTGGTGGACTTGTTGGGCTTAATGTAAGTGGTAAAATAGAAAAATCTTATTCAAAAATAAATGTTTTAACTGATACAATTAATTCATTTGCAGGTGGTATTATTGGTATAAATGAAACGCCTGTAACTTCTCAAACTGATTATATTAAATTATCATTAAATGAGGTATATGCGTTTGGAGATGTAAAAGCAAGTGTTGCTGGCGGTGTTATTGGTCTTAACAAAGGTGGATTTGATTTTGACAAAGTTAATGCTGTAAACTATTGGGGAAATAGGCTTATTGACGAAACTTATACAAATAAAACTTATGCGGTATCTTATAACGAGAATCAAAATAATACCTACAAAACATCTACTGCTTTGTATAAAGAAGATGTATTGTTTAATAATAGTCTTCCTATTGCACATTTTGAAAATGATGAATTCATGTCACGCATAACAAGTTTATCAAGAGTTACAGGTGTAGGCGATGACGGCGAATTATATGATGGTTTCTTTACTGGAAACGGTTGGGAAAAACAATCGTGGGCAAGAGATGAAGATGAATTATTCCCTCATATCTTGTTTGGTTATATAACAAAAATAAGATACATAAGAAATCAAGACGATTTAGATTTATTAAGAGTGGCAACAAATGATGATATATTTGTAATTGATCCAGATAATAGTCCAGAAAATCAAGATGGATATATTGGAATAACAAAAAGAATTGCACCAATTACAAATTTCTCTGGCACACTTAGAAGTTTAGATAATTTAAACCCATCAGGATTTTTGTTTAAAACAAATCAAAATAGAGCATTGTTTAGTTCAACAAGCGAAGCAACTTTCTATAATTTTAACATAGTTTACGGACAAGGAGTTACATTTAACGGTTCACTAAGCAAAAATTCAATTTTGGTAGGAACTGCTAACAATACAACAATTAACAAAATAAAATTTGAAAATATTACCTTAAATATAAACACAAACACAAGTGTTGTAGCTGGAATTGTAACAGCAGAAGCAAAAGGCACAACTGTATTTAGTGATATTGAAGTTTTAAATTGCAACTTAAATATTACTTCTACTTATAGTAATGATGAAACAATAAACGCAGGTATGTTGTTTGGTACAGGACTAATTACAACATCACAAACAAAAAGTGGTGGTATTTTCGATACATCTGTACAAAATTCACATATAAATATAGATGGTACTTTCGAAGGTTCAACAAATAGACCTAACAGTAGTTCTATTGGTTTAGTTGGTGGAAGTTTAATAAATAATTCTGTCGAATTAACACAAATGACAATCGTGCTGAATGAGAAAATATCAGGTGAAATAAATTTTGAAACGGGCTTAATAAATGGCAATATTGGTTATGTGTTTGGTTATATAAATGGTGTTGCAATAAGTTCAGCTTTAAATAATGAATCACAAACCTTAAACAGCAAGATAGAACCAAGTATAATTATTACTGATGAAAAAGATTCAAGTGCTTTATATAATTGCAATATTGGTGGGTTTGTTGGAAATGCAATCAACTCAAATATTAGTGATGTTGTTTTATATCCAGAAATAACAATTGATACAAAAGCAGACAATGTTAATGTTGGTGGACTTGTTGGAAATCTTAACAACAGTAACATCTTAAATTGTGAAATAAAAGCAACTAACGAACAAAGTGAAGAACAAATAATTAAAGAATCAACAAATAAAATTAGTATTTTAAATATTGATTCTTCAGATGAAAATAATATAGGTTCTTTGATTGGTATAGCAAACACTGATGTGAAAAGTAAAATTGAAAATGTTAAATCATATGTTAATTTAATGCTTTCAGTATATAATGACAATAAACAATCTGCACTAACAATTAAAAATAATATTGGTGGACTAATTGGAAATGTAGAAAATTACAATATTTCTAATGCAATTTATTATGCAAATATAAATTATCAAAGTAGAAATGCTTTAAACAACACAAATAGTTTAGAAGATAGCACAAAAATAGGTGGTGTTGTTGGTAATGCGGAAAATACAATATTTGCAAAAGTATACTCAACAGGCGATATATTTAATAATGCAAATATTGATAAAAACAATAAATTTGATTTAATAATAGGCGGAATTGTTGCGAACCTTAATGGTGGCGAAATTTTAAATTCTATTGCAACGGGCAATGTTTATCCATCTTATCAAGTAAAAGAAGAAAATGGTAAAAATGTTGTTACAAAATCAGAGACTGATATTACAAACAAACTAACTTCATTTGTTTATGGTGGACTTGTTGGAACTGCAAATGGTGAAGTTACACTTACTTCAAACATTTCAATCAACACATTGTTTAATAAATTAGATAAACAACTCGCTACAACTTCTTATATTGCAAACTCGCTTGTTGGAAATGGTAGTGTTACCGATAAAAATGAAACAAATGTTTCAACAAACAAATATGCTCATGTGTACACGCTTACAACTGATAATAGTGTCGGCGAAAATGTAATGCTTAATTCTATACTTGGCAGTATTAAAGATTTATTAAAAAATGAAGAATACAATGTATGGGATAAAAACTATTTTGGTGAAGAAAATTCTGGTACAAAAATTTTACCATTTGAATATTCAAACGGAGCAAAAGATTGGATTACAGGTAAAGAATACTATTATCTTGGAACAGAAGATAATTGTTACACTTTCAAAATTCAAGAACTAGCTAATCAAATTGTCGTTAGCGATGGTGCACAAGTTGTTTTTGAAGATGAAAATATAAATAGTCCTATTAAAAGTATAGACAACAATAGTGTTGTTTCGGGTATCGTTGTCCTTGCAAACTATAATGGTGACGGTTTAGTCGAAGATAAGGTTATTTCGGGTTTTGTTAATGAAAATAAAGGAATAATTTACTCTTGCAATGTTAGGGGAAGATTAAACGGAAATCAAAAAATAACAGGATCAATAACAACAAATCGTAGGGCAAGTGCTTTTGTTTATGTAAACGACGGACTTATTAAAGAATGTTATACAAGTGTTGATGTTGTTTCTTATTATCAAGAAGAAGCAAAAGAAGATAATTCTATTGTTGTTGCTGGTTTTGTAATTTCAAATGGTGGACTTATTTATAATTGTTATTCATCGGGTTCAATTCAAAATTATGATCCAAACATCACAAATGGAAATTACAACGGGAAAATGTATTTATTTGGACCAGGAAAGGTTTATGACAGTTTCTCAAACACAAGATTGGTGGATTTAGATATAAAAGATCAATTCGCTAAAAGGAAATTTGCTTTTGAACAAGAAAAATCTTATGATTGTTTTTATGACAAATATGCGTGTGAAGCTATGTTATCAGAAGAAACATTTGCAAAAGTCACAAAAAATATTTCATTAGGTTATGAACAACAAGAAAGCATAGATATATCAAAACAATATACAGGCAACTTGAAAGTAGATAAAAATTACAACTTTGGTTATGGCTCTTTTGTTGATGGCGTATACACTAATATTGAATATATGAAACATTATACAGGTAATGGTTCACAAGAAAATCCTTATCAAATTCCAAATCTTGGCAAACTACAACAATTATCAAATAATTTGCAAGACAAAAAAACATATTATGTTTTGGTAAATAATATAAATGCTGAGTACATAAGTGGAGATATCGCTTGGGAAAGCAAAGATATTTCAAATGTGAACTTCTCTGGATATGATGGAATATCTGAGTTGCACTATATAAAAGATTTAATGATAACAAATGGTGGATTGTTTAATAATGTTGATAATTCAGAAATTTCGCTCTTAACATTGGAAAATATTAGTATAGATGTTTCTTTGCAAAACAAAACAGAAGTTTCTGTGGGCTTTTTAGCTAACACAGTTAGCAACAATTCTATTGTAAACAATATTGAAGTAAGAACAAACTTTGATTCGACTGATACTGTAACCGTGAATGTTGGAAATCAAGGTGAAAGTAAAACTCTTATTTTAGGTAATGTTGTAGGGTCATTAGATAGTAATTCAACGCTTAGTAGTTGTAATTTAAGTTCGTTGTCATCAAATAGCAATGGCATAGAATATAGATTGAAACTATCGAACTATAATATAAATTATATTATTGGCGGAATGGTTGGAGTTTTAAATGGAGGAATTGTTACAAATTCTAGTTTAACAAAGCCAATTTATGTTGATTTTGCCAACGGTGTTAAAATTTCCGATAAAACTATTATATTTGGTGGAATTGTTGGTCTTCAAAATGCTGGAAGAATTGAAAATTCATATATAAACCAATCAATGCATCTATTTGATGGAGAATTACATAATATTGGAAAACAATTAACCGAACAAGAAAAAATAAATAAACTTGCTGAATTATATAAAGATATTAAAAACTTAAAATTATATGCTGGTGGAATTGTTGGTTCTTGTAGTGATGTAATCAATAACGACGCAACATATGATTCAAGTGAAAAAATAATAACAAGCAGTTATATTTTAAATAGTGTTGAAATTATTGCAGGCAATAGTTTTGCATTCAGCGAAACCTATTTAGGCGGAATAAGTGGCTATGGTGGTAATATTTCAAACTCATATAGTAAAGCAAAATCTTTAATTGGCCATGCTATTTATACAGTGACACCTTTTGATAAAGACGAAGCACAACGCAGTAACGGAACTAGCACAGGGGATAGTTTTGATAGTAGTGTATTAAACATCTATTCCGAAAATGGTAGTGGTTTTGATATTTACGAAAAAGCTATTTATAGAACTGTTGAACAAAAGGCACATGTGGCTGGAATTGCAAATAATTATAGTAGTTTGGATACGGTTATCAATTATTGTGATAACATTCAAGGTGGTATGAAATCAAGAAACTTGTATTCTTATTACAACATAGACCCTCTTCAGTTAATATTATATTATTCGCTTGCGTGTACATATTACGCTAGTTCTATTATATCTTTTGCTAATTATATGTGGCCAGCGGGGTTTGTATTTCTTGCAACGATGTATGTATATTTGAATATTCCACAGGTTTCTGCATCACAATATTATTTTGCAGGAAATGGTTATGAATATTTTTCAAATAATTCTCAATCAAGCTATTTTGCAAATCCATATTCACCAACACAAATGGCTTGGACAAATATTTTGCCTATTGCTGTAAATTTGTTTGATGCGTTTAAACTTCCTCTTGGATATGTAAAATATCAACTCATTGGTGAAGGATTCGATGTTGTTAGAGATGGCGTTGGTAATTCATCAAATGGTATTTGGATGGATATCCAAAAATACACTCATAGTGGTAAGGATTATTATTATACAGAAGATGAAAATCTTTACATTCATTCTTTATACTTTGATTCTATAGGAACATCAAATAATGGAACAAAAGAAAGAGTTTATTCATCAGGTGGTCAAGCACTTAAAGAGATTACGATCAACAATGCAACATATTATGGTGCTAATGACAACAGTAGTGTTAACGGACAAGGCAATGCGTTTAATAAATATGGACTAGTATATAGTTTAGATAATATTACTTATGATAGTATAACTAAAAATCAAGATATTGACGAAAACACAATGAAAGAAATAGGTTGGGAACAATGTGCCGATGGTACATGGGTGCCTAGTGATTCTGTTGAAGTTAAAAAGACCGATCTTAGCGACATGATGAATAACCAAATTTCAATTCAAAACAACAAAGCTGTTATTAAAGTTGCAAACATTGAAGATTATAGAATGCTTGAAGTTTTAATAAATGATTTACCAGAAGAAAATCCTGAAAGACTTAATGAGTTATGGAATAAATATACAACAAATTCTAATTATAATGAAAAATTAGAAGATTTATATCAAATTATAATTGCTAAAGAACCTTCTTACACAATAAAATTTGTGTCAAGTAATGGCAGAGCAAATATCACATTAAATAATGTTTTCCCACTTGGAACAAAAACTCATCCATTTAACGGATATGTTGAAGGTGCAAATTTTGGTGAAAGCGGATTCTATACTTTAAATAACATTATTGCTTCAACTAAGACAGACAATGATGCAAGTGGCTTGTTTGGTTATGTGAAATATTTAAATGTAAAGAATTTGAATATTATTTATAGTAATAACAATCAAATAGTAACTCAAAATCCATTAAATATAGGTGGACTTGTCGGTAATGTTGTATCAAATAGCACTACATCTGTTGATGGCGAAGTACAGACATCAACAATAAGTGAAGAACCTAATATAATAATAAAAGATGTAAATGTGAACTACGTATTTAAAGATTTCACAGACATACATAACAAAGATTCTGTTGATAGCACATCGTCAAATAACATTGGTTCACTAATAGGTTATGCTGAAAATGCAAATATCGAAATATCACAAGTTAATATTCTTGGCTGTGATATTCAATTAAAAAACAAAAGTGATGATAATAAAAAGGAACAAGCCGTTGGTGGCATTGTTGGATTTATTCAATCGTCAATTATAAGCATAAGCGATGTTGATGAAACAATAAATATAAGATCAACCTCATCTAATAAAACAATAGGTGGAGTTATCGGAAAATCACAAAACACACAAATTCTATTAGAAAATACAGATATTGATGGAAATATTATAAATGAAACTAATGTATTAGACGCGATAGTTGTTAGTGGTGGTTTGTTTGGTATTCTTGAACAAACAAACAACGAAAATTCTATATTGTTAGATACAATAAATATCAACTTAAAAGAAATTTCAGCAAAAGCATCAGTTCAAGGTGTAACTTCATATTCAGCGGGAATGATAGGATATCTTATTGGTAGCGATGATTATATTAGCCAAATTATAACAGAAGAAACATTTAAAAATATAAATGTTGGATATGCTGACTATCTTGGATATCAAGACAAAACATTTATAATGTCAGGATTAAATGCAACAGAATATAGCAATAGTGCATATGCTGATGATTTTATTGGAAATAGAAATGATTTCCCTAAGACAATAAATAAAATACAAGACAATTCAAAAATAAATGTTTATGCTTCATGCTTGGCTGTAAGCAGACCAAACTACAATGATCTTCCAACTCATGATGAAAATAATAAAATAACTGATGGCGGAATAAATTCAACAATTACTTATATGTCGGGTGGAGATGATGTTGCTGGTGCAAAAAATATAAAAGTGGAAACATTTGAATATGCAACAGAAATTGATAGTGAAGAAAGTTATGCTTATATAAACGGTGAAAAGTATACGCTATACAATTACAAAAAAGACTATTACATTGTTATAACGGAAATTCAAACATTAAAAGCAGACAGCATAAAAATTGATGGAAGCAAAGTAAAATATGATATTTATAGCATTGAAGATAGAATTTATAGACTTCGTATAGTTGGAGAATGTTATGCGCAAGGTGATTACAACATTGTTGATAATTACTCATTAGAATTTGTACGAGCAAATAAATATACAGTTACAATAAATCCTTATGCAGACTATTTAACAAAGGTATATCCAATGAAAAATAGAACAACTGATTTTATGCCTACAATTATAGATGGTACAACATTCTTAATACAAAATGGTTATGAGAGTAGTGATAAGAATTTTGTAATCAAATATAAATCATGCTCAACAATGGAAGAAGGAGTAACATCTTACGATAGTTTTACTTTGGATTATATGGTTATAAACGATACAATAAATTTAAATTTAAGCGTAAGTGTTAGTGATACAGTAATCAATTCGGGAATTGCACAAACTAAAACTGTAACAACAGAATATACATCAATAAATATTGATACATCTAACGGAATAAAATTATTGTTAAACAGAACAGAGTCATCATCAGATTCATCAATTTCAGCCAACGAAAGTGATGTTGATGAGGAAAATCCTGAAATAAGTGATGCAGGTGGCGATTCTGCAACAAAAGTATTACCACCTATAACGCTTTTCACATATCAAAACATTTATACATCAGATAGCATCAACTGGGGAGAAAACACTGTTAATTATGATATTAACGGAAAAATTCAAAATATTTCAGATGTCGGTAAGAACAATTATACATATACATTTAATGTTGATTTAGAAAATTCTAAAAAATTAAAAATTAGTGAAAACATTGTTTGGCAAGATGATGGCGAAGAAAAACCAAATATGTTTATTACAACAGGACCAACAATAAAAATTGATGGACAAGAAACAAAAACTTACAAATCTTTAATTATTTCAACAAAATCTAATGACGAAGATGGTTGGTATAAAGATTATGTGTATTTAATAGACAAAGATTTGAATGTGGCTTATTTAGGATATATTACTTATTCAATTTCAGATGGTTTAGAAATAAATGCTCAAACAAGCAGAAATAAATTGTTCTTCCCATATGGAGACGACTTTACAGTTGAAAAATATGAAAATCATCTAAAATCATTAAATGATGTACAATTTAATGGTGCACAGTCTATAGACTTGTCAGACTTTGAATTCTCATTTAACACAAGTAAATCAACAGTTGATTACTTAGTTACAAAAGAAAGTGAAAATGTTTATAAAATTAAAGAAACATTGGTAAATACAACAATAGAAAACAATATAACAATTAAAAATATTACAATTAAATCTTTAAATAATATAAATGTTTCATTTAATCTTCAAACTAACGAAAAACAGGGAACACCAGAAATAATTTATAAAGACACTATTTCAATAGATGTTATTGGAAGAGGCTTAACTGTTGTACAAAATGCTAATGTAAATGGAGAAACTATTACATCAGACAAGGGTTTTGTAATAGAGAATCGACTTAATTCTGACACTTCGGCAAATGGATATTACTACTATGAATTTGATTATGAACAAAAAGTTGTAAATAGATATAAATTAAATGGAGAAAACCCAGACTTTGAAAAAGGCGAATGTGATAGCTTTGACTTTAGTGGAAATCCTTTAAGTACAACTGTTTTAAATATAACAAAAGAATCGACGACTGCATTTAAGGTGGAATATAAAAACAGTACATCAACAAACGAAACAATGTTTAGACTAAAAGACGAAAATGATAACAATTTAACAAGCTTTATAACATTGGGTGGTGAATTTAGTTTTGTTGATAATAAAGATGGAACATTAACAATTCAAAAAAATGATGGAACATTAAGTTATATAGTTAATTATGTAAATACAGAATTTGTTGTAACACAAATTGACTATAATGTTAGTTTTGGTGAAAATGAGTATAATGTAACCGAAGTTCATGAAAGTTCAACAAATAAAGTTTTGTATATAAGATACTTAGATAAGACATTAAAGTATGAAACTGAAAATTCGGCTTATGAAAATATTCATGTGGAAAACATAACAGGAAATATAAGCGATGCTTATTTAACACTTTCTTTACAAAATGAAGTTTATAGCGGTAAAAATATTATTATGGCTGTAAAATATAAAGGTAATGAAAAGAGTTTGCTCAATTTGTCAACCGACTTAAATTACACAATTTATGCATATGAAGATATAAGAAATAATGTATTGCTATACATTTACAATCAAAATGTTATGCAAGATGATTATTTAGGTGTTGCTTCAAATAAAGTAAATGAAAACTCACTTCAAAGTTTATATGTTAATAATCAAAATAATTATGAGTGTGTTGTAGATAAGCAAAGCGTAAGTTATTTTATGAAAGATTATTATAACTTGGGTGTGGAATCTATTTCACAAATACCTGTTTATGCATCAACAAATAATGAAATCCATCTGTTTGATAATATTCAAATAACATTTGACAATGATATGGAATCTAAATTAAATTATGTTTATACTGGCGATGCTGTTTATAAATACGATTTAAATGAACAACAATACACTTTAACATCATCTTATGATAATATTTCTATAAATTATTATCGATACGATTTTGAAAATGAGACTAATGCATATACAATATTATTTATAGACGAATACAACACAGTTTTAAATCTTAAATATAAAGTTTCATCGTTAGATTTAATTCCATTTGATGATGAATATGCAATTAAAACTGTAAGTGAAGACGGAACACAAACTCAATACTTTACTTTAAGAAATGGCTATGTGGTTTCAGGCGAAGTTGGCGTTAAAGTTGTTGATAATGTACAATATTCAAGTTATGGCATTGAACAAAATGTTTTACTTGTTTATAACAATGCAACATATACAAATGAGCAAAACGAAATTGTAAATGTTGATGAATATGTGCTTGTTAAAAAACAAATAACATTAACTAATTCAAATGAAACAATAGAAGTAAATGATGGAACAATTACAAATGTGGAAAGAGTGATTAGTGTAGAGAATGGAAAATGTACAATAACTGATACAGTTTACTATGCTGATTCCACAACAAAAACGGCTATATATCAATTTAATCTATTTGCAGAAACAAATTATATTGATGCAAACGGTGAAGATTATGCAATTTCTACCGAAAGTTTATATGAAAACACTACTGAAACAAAACTACAAAGAACAGTTATTACAATAGGTTCTAAAAAGATTGATGCAATTTTAGGCGTTTTGCTATAAAAAATAAGCAAAAGAAATGGAGAGAAAAATGAAAAAATTTTTAGTTATTATAAATATTTTTATATTGACACTTTGTGCCATAACTTTAACGGCGTGTGGTGAAAATTTTAGTAAATTTTCTCTCTCGTTTTCTAGCGCAAGCATTGATTTAACTTTAAACGAAGAAAAAGAATATGATATAAAAATTGAAAATTATTTTGAAACAGAAGTAAACTTTAATTTTGACTTTGATAAAAATTTAGCACAAGTTGATGCCAACATAACAAATTTAGGCGATGGCACATATAGAGTAAAAATAAAAGGTTTGATGAGTGGAACAACAACACTTACAATAACTCTTTTGGAAGGAAATAAAAAATGTGTTATTCCTGTAAATGTATATGAACCTGTAACTGACTTTTCTTTAAAAGATAATTTAAGTTTGTATGTTGTTAGGGGACAAAGTATAACATTTACTAGTGATATGTTTAACTTCTATCCTCAAACAACACTACAAAAAGAACTAGAATTTAGTGTTAATTCAATAAATTTAGAAAATAATACATATTTTGCAGACTATGATTCACCTAATGTCGTTACGGTTACAGCAACAAGTGCATATAATAGCAGTTTAAACAGAAGTTTTGAACTTGTTGTTCTTGATGAAATTGATACGGAAGGAATTACACTTAGTTATAATGATGATACCGTTTTGCCAATAGATAAAGATGAAAATAGTTATATTGAAATAATTGCCAACGATGATAGTGACTTTAAAAAGACTTACATAATGACATATGATGCAACAAAAAACTATGATTTTCAATTTATTTCAAAAGAAACAAACGAGTATTTTACCAGTTCAAAATGGGAATTAGAGAATAAATATAGTGTTGATATTGTAAACCAAAATGAAAAACTTGTTGAAGATACTCTTGTAATTAGAGTTTATGATGCAAATTATAGACAATATTATAAAGATATAGAATATAAAATTAAATTTGTGTACATTCCACAATCTATAAAAATCAATGGACAAACCGTTGTTGATCAAGTAGATTTATTTGATAATAATTTACAATCCACAGTTCAAAAAGCAAAAATTTCAATAAATCCAACAAACGCAACATATTCTAATGTAACTATTGAGTTTTATGTTGAAAATGCAGCAACTAGTGAACTAACAAGGTTAAGTTACACTCAGATAAAAGAATATTTGTGTGTAAAATACAAGGGAATTGAAATTAATGACAATCAAGTAATAACCGACCTTTCTGCTGAAATTGAATATTACGGAAGAAAAGTTTTGCCAACTGATTTATATGGAGAAAATATATATATTAGATTCGTATGTAATTCCGAATATTTAGAGACTCCAATTTATAATGAAATTCCTGTAATAATTAGAAAAAGTGCAACAGATTTTTATGTTAGTGAAGAATATATAAATTCAACAATATATGTAAGTACAAAAGACGATGTTGTTACTTTTAATGGTTTTGTTGTTAAAGATGATGGTGCATATATTGGAAAAATTGTTGCCGTTGCTGATTATCTAAGTTCAGGTTATGTTGAAGTGTCACAAACACAAGATAATTTAGCATCGATTGACATAAAACCGTTAAAACAAGGTCAAGCTACCTATACTTTAATTTTGTCAAGCGGTATTTCTACAAGATTGACGATCGTTGTTAAAGAAGAATTTAGCATAAATGATTTTTGGCTTTATGTTTCTCCAAATAATACAGACAATGTGGCAGAAGTTAGTTACAAAAATATAAGAGAAAATTCTACACTAAGTTCGGTTGTTTTAAGGGGACTAAGTGAATTTGAAATTATAACAAACATAATGCCTAAAAATATTGATAAAGATATGTACACTTTGTCATTTAGAAGCACAAATCCAGATGCGATTAGTGTGGAAAATAACAAAGTTAAAGCAAATAAAATTGACAATCAAACTTATAGAATTATCGTTGATTTAAGTTTGATGCAAGTTGACCAATTTAAAATTGTTGAAAATCCACAATTCCAACATAACAATCAATATTCGTTTGATGTTAAGTGTTTTAAACCTATATCATCATTCAGTGTAGTTGGAGTAAATGCTGGAAAAAGCAATGAAACATATACAAGCAAAACGGAAGTTTATGTTGGCAATATTGGTGAAGTTGATAAACTCATGTCCGAAGTAAACTTAAAACTTTTAATAGACAATAACGAACCGGAAGATGATGACGATAGAATAAAGGGCATTAAATGGAGTTTTTCTACTACATATCTCGAAATAGAAAATGGAGTTTATGAACTTAGTGAATCAGGTTCTCAAATCGGATATTTTTATGCAGATGAAATGAGATTTGTTTGCAGAAGTTCTAATTCTAGCGGATTTATTAAAATAACCGCAGAAATTATGGAATATGGTAAAGCAGTTTCAGCTTCCATACAAGTTGATATAAAATCATATGTACAAGTAAACAACATTTGGCTTAATAATTATGTTGAACAAATTTATTTAGACGCTGTTTACAATGAAATTACATTGTATCCATACATTGTTCCAAGCGATGCAACAAACAAAAATTATGTTGCATGGTTTGAAGCAAAAGATGGAACATCACCTGCAATTGTACAACTTGAATATGATTCTTCATATATCAAACTTTCATATTCAGGTCGAGGCGGTGGTCAAGGTACATTGCATATTGTTCCAAGTTCTAAATATAGTGGTGAATCATCTGGCGATGAAACACTTTACGAATCTTCATTAAATCTTGATGTTTATATTGGAGAAGGAACAATAGAAAACCCATTGCATATTAGGACATGGGAAGAATTTAAAAACATTGACCTAACAAAACATTATGTAATAGACACAATAATTGATGCTCAGGGCGAAGAAATAACACCACTTGGAGAACTTACAGGTGGAATAAAAGGTTATGTAACAAATATAGTTAATAATCAGGTAACAAATGAAAATGTTGGCGGAATTGTAAATTTTGTTATAAAGAATCCAAATACATTAAGAAGTGTTAATTACTATGGTCTATTTACCAATATTGCTGAGACAGGTTACTTAATGAATTTGACAATATCAGGTAAAATAGATGTAAGTGAAACAACATCAAACGATTCTTATGTTGGTTTAGTTTGTGGTATAAATAACGGACTTGTTAAAAATGTATCAGTTAGTTTACTTAAAAGCAATATTAGTTCTAACGGAACAAATAATTTATATGTTGGTGGTGTTTGTGGAGAGAATAATGGAAGCATAATTGCCGACATAATAGAAAAACAAGCTGGAGATTCAGTCGCAAATATTGACAACGAAAAAAGAATTGGAGAAAACACACTATTTAATGATAATGAAACAACTAGTTCAGGAATTATAAATCCTAATTATCAAACTGTTAGACCAAATTCCACAATTATGGTTCAAATGTATGATATATTTAATGTTTTTGTTAATAAAGCAAACAATGAAACAATATATTTTGGTGGAGTGGTTGGAAACAATAATGGACTTATAAGTTTTAGAAATAACAACGATTATATAAAATATAATTTGTATGGCACATCATCTGTTGTAAATATGCAAGTTAGTGGTGTAAGTAATAATTCATACATTGGAGGTGTGGCAGGTTATAACGACGGTGGGAACATTTTAAATCTTCTTGCAAAAGGCACTATCGATGCTAGCAACTTCTCGCATGTTGCAGGAATAATTGGTTCGTTAAATAAAGGAAAAATTTTAAACAACACAACAAAAGTTTTTGTTAGAGGTAAAAACTATGTGGCTGGACTTGTTGGACTTGTTTCGCAAGATGCTGGTGAAAATGTAAACCTTTCAAATAACACTGTTGAAGCTATTGATGAAGGGAAAACAGGAATTGATGCTTCACTTATTATAAGTAACAAAGGTGATGATGGTAAAGATTGCGCACATCTATACTTTTTAGGTACAAATGCTGTTAAAGATGATGGAAAAAATATCTGTCAAACATATGTAAATAGAAACATAATTGCTGACGGCGAAAATGAAAATTTAACAAACTATTATGGTGATGTAATAAAAATTTCTGCTGACGGAATAACAAAACACGAAACATTTAACAAAGCTTTAAATGTTGCTAATTTTAGTGAAATAATAGACACGGTAAAATATCCACAAAACACAATTATTTTGATGTATTATAAAGCTGTTGATGTAACAAATCAAAGTTTATTAAAAGATTTTAATACTCAAAAACTTCCACAAGATTTAATATTGGAAGAATATAGAGATATTGAAATTAGTTTGTCTTCTAGTGCAAGCTCAGTTGTTTCAATATCTTCAATGGGCGAACTCGTTTTAAATTCAAAAGGAACTTGCGTATTAACATTGTCATCATCAAATAACTACAAAGATAAAGTAGAGATAAAGGTTATTGTTACAAACTATATTTCCGATCTTCAAATGTACTTAACTTCAGATAGATTGGGAAGTGCTATTACATCTGTAAATGTACTAAATGTTAATAACAGAAACATTCTCAACTTGTATCCAAAGTTTGTTGGTCAAGTTACAACAATAAACGGATATAGAATTGATACAATAGAAAACTCAGAAGCACTCTTAGAAATTGAAGCAGATGACAGTTATGTATCTGTTAAACAGTCGGGAAGAACTGTTATGCTTCAAGGTAATGGAACAAATAATTCTGTAAATAATTTGCCAATAGATTTTTATGTGTACATTCCTGTTATAGTTAACGGAATAGAAACACGATATTATTTAGTTAAAAATCAAGATAATAATATGTTTGTTGCAAATGCAAAAAATAACTCTAATTTGCAGTTAAACATGAATTACACACAAGGAATTTATAGTATTGAATTAGATAAAACAAATATGGACATTGTACCTAGTGATGTCATAAATGTCAGAGTACAATACTTAACCGATGACGAAAACGACAGACTAAATCTTGTTATGAAATATCTTGAAAATGGTGTATTTATTGAATATAGTCAAGAAAATATAAGTGCATTTAATGAGTATTTTAAAAATGTTAGTGTAAGTGAACCTAAATTTGAAAATGGTAAATATTATGTAGATTATTTGTTTGAATTGAACACTGAAAGCGATGTAAAATTAGGCAATTATGAATTTGTGTTTTCAAGTTCAATTTCAGGAGTGTCAAAAACATTAAAAGTAAGATATTCAAGTCAGCCAATGGATAGTGTAATTATTAAAAATTATACTTTTGCTGATAACCAGGATATAGAACTTGGCACACTAGATGATGGAAGTATAATTTACAACACAAGTTATACAATGCAGGAAACAAATACAATTACAGCAGGTAAAACAAATATTTTAAGAATTGTGGTAAATCCATATTATGCCGATTATTCTTATATTGAAGTTACAAATGATAATTCTAATATAAACAATGGAAAGGTTGTGCTATTTGGTCTTTTAAAACAATATAACAATCAACCAAATCAAGCGGTTGTATCAACTAACGGATACACAACAGCAAAAGGTATAAGAGTTTATAAAAAAGATATACAAGGTGGAGATTTACAAATTCTTTATAGATTGCATACAAATGTAATTGAAGGCGATAGTGTAACACTTAATGTAAACTTCTATAATGAAAATGGTGATATTGTTTATAGTCAAGAGCAAAAAGTATTGACAATAGCAATTGATAAAACCATTGATATCAGTATTTCAGGAAAAGAAAACTCAACTGGTAAATATTACTTGGCAAGAGGAATGTCATATGCATTAGATGTTAAATCTGTTGGATATGATACTGATGAAATTTATATAACATCATCATCACCTTATATAACTGTTATGCGTGATGGTTCATCATTCTACTTACAAGTTGCACAAGATATAAATTATATTTCTGGACAAGAAGGAGCAGATGTTCTTATAACATACTATGGTAAGCGTTTAGTAAACGGACAAATGGTTGAGAGCAGTAAAAATAGTTTTGTCTGCACAGTTGTTGAGTATGTATTTGATGATTTAAATGCTGACAATATGTTTGCTGACAGTGAAATTTTATTGGGTGTTGGAAATGCTGTTGATATCAGAGATAAAATACTTGAAAAACTTGATATAGAATATTCAAATAGTGCAACGGGCGCAGTATCCCTTTTAAAAGAAAGCATAAAACAAAATGCGTCGTTCTATTATAAAAAAGGCGATGTGTATACTCCAATCACAGATTCAACAAATGAAGAAGTTGAAAAAGAGTATAAGTTAAATGGATATGTTTATACTCCATTAAAAGTTGGAGATAATACATTTAACTTTGGAATATATGTTGAATTATATTATTTGCAAGGCTATTTAATTGTAAAAGAAATAGAAAAACCAGAAGAAATTAGTCAATCCGATATCAAAACTTTTGATATTAGTGTAGTGCAAAGCAGTTTGGAAGATGCTCCATTACCAATTTACACAGCAGAAGACTTAACGAGAATGATTGACGGTAATTATTATAGGCTGATGGCAGACATAGAACTTCCTTATGCGTTTAGTCCACTAACAGCAAAAATAAGAAGTTTAGATGGCAATGGCAAAAAGATTATAATAAACAGTGGTATATATAAAGATAATGATGCATATACAAACATAGAAAAATACGGACTTTTTGAAACGATAGATAGCAATACTGTAATTTCAAACTTAACTATTGAGATTAGTGGGTTTGGAACAACAATGTTCTCATTTGACAATTCTCTTTCGGCAAACTCGTTTAATTTTGGACTTTTGGCGGGAGAAAATAATGGTGTAATAACAAATTGTTTTGTTACAATGTCAAATTCATCATCGTCTTTAATTGTTTCAAACAACTCTTCTGTATCAAACACAAACACATCTTATATAGCAGGTCTTGTTGCAGTTAATAATGGCTTTATAACCAACAGTAGGGTAAATTTAAAACTTGAATCAACAGGTGCAAACCTTAGTGGACTTGTTGCTGTAAACAATGGACATATTGCATCAAGTTATGTAAAAGATAGTTTGATTAAAAACTCAAGTTCAAATGCTAATAACTCAACAGGTGGATTAGTTGTTTTAAATAATGGAACAATTTTAACAAGTTTCATTGAAGGCTCGTACAACGAAGGAATAATTAAGATATATGCTGAAAATACAGTAAATATTTTAAGCGCTTCTTCAATAGCTGGTGCATTCGCTTATCAAAACGCTGGCACTATTGAAGATTGTTATGCAAATATTCCTGTTGTTGCTTCTTCAAGAAACTCAGGATTTGTTTACACAAACAACGGTTCAATAAAAAGATGTTACACTACTTCAAAACTTGGTGACGGCGATTATGAAAACTATCCATTTATTGTAAGTCAAGGTGAAAATTCTTTAATTGAAAGTTGTTACTATTTAGACGACTCATTATTTAATGTAAATGTAAATCAATCAAATAAAAACATTGAAGGTCTACGAGCAACTTCACTAAGCGAGTTTGTTACAAGACATGAAGTAATAGACAATGTTGTACAACAAACAGAACTATTTACCGAATTTGTTGTAAATAAAAACAACGAAATAAACAGTGGTGTATGGTTCTTTGCACAAAGTGATAACGCACACGAATTTAAAGTTGGTGATACTATTTCAACAATGGATCATCAAAAGTATATACAAAACACAAGTTATGTATCGTACGCACAATATAGCTATAAAGGAGTTGCACAACAATTTGTTGCAAATAGACTGCAACTTGTTTCAGCAAATACTTTAGCATATAGTGAAAAAGATTTAACATCTTCATATGATGACGAAACCGGAATATACACTTATAACTATTTTACTTCGAGCATATACGCAGAAGATGGTTCTAAATACAATCCAATAATAATATATAGTGCTTCACAATTTGAAAATCACATTCTTAACAATTCATTAAAAAATGTAAATACATTAAATTATAGATTTGTTAAAGACATAAATTACACTGATGAAAATCTAGTTGTTAGTTCATTGTATAAAACAACTTTTGCTGGATACATAGAAGGTAATGGAATGGAAATTTCAGGATTTTCTATCAACACAAACGAAAGTTTGTTAAGTTCAGGTTATTTCTCACAAATTGGCAATGGTTTAAGTTATGCAACAATTCAAAACTTGGTATTTAGTCCAAAATATCTAAACCTTCCAAACTCATACAATGTAGGCACTGTTGCAGGAACGGTCAATAGAGCATATGTTTATAACATAAGCGTTGATGCTTACAAATTCAACAATCAAGGCATGGTAATTCTTGGAAGAAATATTGTAGGTGGAATATTTGGAAGAACAACTTCTAGCTTTGATATAAATGGCCTTTATTCTTCAATTTCCGTAAACGCATATTACACTAATTTAAGCGCAGATTATAACAGTGATAGCGTTCAACAAAAAATTCTATACGAAGAAATGGGAACAAATACTGACACTGTTTCTTACGCTGGTAGCATAGTTGGTTATGTTGCTGGCACAGGAACAATAAAAAATCCAAAGATTACAAACGATGTTGCTTCAATCGGTATGATTTGTGGATTTATGTTTGGTGGAATTGGTATAAATGCGACAGTCGACAATATAAATCTTGTAACTTCATACGGACAACAAAACTTTATAAGAGCAAGCGCATATGCAGGTTTGATTGTTGGAGATTTAAAAGGTACATTAACAAATGTAACAATAGAAAAGTCAGCAAGCCAAGAAAAACTTTATGACCTATTTAGGTTAGAACCAAGAGTTCCATTGGCAGTTGGTGGTGTTAGTGGTATTGTTAGAGGTGGTACAGTTATAAATGTGAACATATATGAAGATATCACTTTTGAAAATACAAAAACTTTAATACCTAGTGCTGTTGGTGGACTTGCCGGAAAAGTGTTGCAAACAATTAAAGTTAACAACTTTAACTATTATGGACAAAACATCGTAGGAAGAAATATTGTTGGTGGTGTTGTTGGAGAACTTAAAATTGACGCAAACAAAAATGTCAATGTAAGCCTTACAAATATAAATGTCGGTGCAGATAGCAAAACGACAATAAAAATTCAAAAGCCATCAAGCGATGAAGATGTATTAGAAATGTATATTGGTGGTATTGTTGGAAAGGTGTCAAGCGACTACTCAAATAATACAGACCTATCAAAAACAATAATGCTTGATAATATTTCATTAAATGCAATAATAGAAACAGATGTAAAGGTTTATGGATCAATTCTAACAGGTGAGATTATTCCAACAATTTATCAATTAAGTGCAGGATATATATTTGGTGGATATTTTAGTAGTGAAAATGTTAAATTTACTGATTGGGATTTAACAATAGGAACTAATTTTGATACGGATATAACAACATCATTGAATGTTCAAAATATACGCAATGGCAATAATGCAAGCAACATTCCAAAAGAATTTCAAATAGATTTTGGTTATGTAATAGCATTAAATGTAAATAATTTAGATGATACATTAGTTCTAAATATCCCAAAAACACAGGTTAAAATTTCATTAAATGGCAAAGAGTATACAATACCTAGTGAACAAACACAAAATGCCTATGAAATATATCAGCAATTTATAGGTGCATAATTTATTTGACTAAAATTTAATATCCTTATGGTATTCCTTAGGAAAAACAATATATAAAAAACACTTTTATTGTCAAAAACTTACTAAAAAATAAAAAATGTTTTTGTAATTGTGTTGACAAAAATGTAGCAAGTGTTTATAATTTCCTAAGGAATATTATTCGAATAGTGATTAAAAATACAATATTCTAATTTAATAATTTGAAAATACAGGCACATAACACGGGGAAAACTGTGTGATTTTGCTTGTTATTTTCATGTAAAAAGAAAGTAAATTAAACAGGCAAAAACAAAAAAGAAGCATGCTGTTATAATTTTACTAATTTAAGTACAAGGAGAATGTAGAAATGCAACAAACAGTACCATCGCTTAAAAAAATTAAATGTGGTAAAAATGAAAGATATACCTTTGCAAAACTTGACGAAATTGCAACACTTCCAAACCTTCTTGAAATTCAAAAAGATGCATATAAAGAATTTTTGGATCATGGCATATATGACATTTTGCAAGAATTATCACCAATAACCGATTACAGTGGTAAAGCAAAGTTATATTTTCTTGATGTCGACATGACAGAAAAACCAAAATATGACCTTAGAGAATGTAGAAGAAGAGGTCTTTCTTATTCATTCCCACTTAAAGTTAAAACAAGACTTGTTATTGAAGATAGTGGCGAGGCAATAGACCAAGATGTTTATCTTGGAGATATTCCACTTATGACTGAACAAGGTTCTTTCTTGTTCAACGGTATTGAAAGGGTAGTTGTAAGTCAAGTAACTCGTTCTCCTAGCGTATATTTCACAAGAGATAAAGACGATAATTCAACACTTAAAGGTCAAATTTACCCAAGTCATGGTATGTGGCTTGAAATAGAGCAAGGTGCAAATGAAGTGTTAAAAATGGTTTTAGACCGTTCACATAAAATAACGCTTGGACTATTTTTAAAGTGTTTTGGCTATACAAACGAAGAGATTTTGCAAATGTATGGCAATCATCGTTTAATAAAACAAATAATTGAAAAAGAACCACAAACAACACAAGAAGAAGCACTTATTGAATTTGCAAGAAAAACAAGACCTGCTGATGTTCCTTCTGCTGAAAGCACAAGAAACTATATCAATTTGCTATTTTTTTTTTTTTTATATTACAATGTAAACAGAGTTGGAAGATATAAAATAAACAAAAAACTTTCACTTGCAACAAGAATAACAGGACTTGTAAGTGCTCAAAACATTGTTATTGATGACGAAGTTGTTGTTAAAGCTGGCGAAAAAATAAATGGCGAAGTTGCAAGACAAATTCAGGATAGTGGAATAAATGAAGTTTATGTTGAACTTAATGGAAGACATCATCTAATTAGAGGGAATAATCGTGTTAAATTAAGCAAAATTTTCCCATGCGATGAAAAAGCCCTTGGAATACTTGAAGATGTTTACTATCCAAAACTTATGCAAATTCTAAAAGAAAACAAAACAAAAGAAAAACGCATAGAAGCAATTAAACAAAACGCAAAAGAGCTTATGATTACAACTCTTACAATGGACGATATTTTAGCAACAATAAGCTATTATCTTGATTTAATTGAAGGTATTGGCGAAGTTGATAACATCGACCACTTATCAAACAAAAGAGTTGCATCTGTTGGCGACCTTATTGGTAACGCATTTAGAGCAGGTGTTAAAAAACTTGGTGCAAACATAAAAGAAACACTTCAAGGAAAAGAACTCAGCGAAGTTACTCCAGCACAAATTGTAAACCCAAGACCTGTAAATAAAGCATTAAAAGACTTTATTGCTCAATCACAACTTTCACAACTTATGGACCAAATCAACTCACTTAGTGGTCTTACTCAAAAGAGAAAATTCTCTGCTGTTGGACCTGGAGGTGTTAAAAAAGAAAGAGCATCAGCCGAAGTTCGTGATATTCACTACACACATTACGGAAGAATTTGTGCAATTGAAACACCAGAAGGACAAAGCATTGGTCTTATTAACACACTTGCATCGTATGCAAAAATAAACGAATACGGATTTATGGAAACACCATATAGAAAAGTTGATAAAACAACAGGTGTTGTTTCAAAATCTTATGAATATTATATGGCAGATGTAGAAGATACATCATACATTGCACAAGCCGTTGAACCACTTGATGAAAATGGCAAATTTGTAAATAGTCGTGTGCTTTGCAGACATAAAAATTCAATAATGGAAGTTCCAAGAGAAAAAGTTGATTATATGGACGTGTCTCCAAGACAATTTATTTCTGCTGCAACAGCACTTATTCCATTCCTTGAAAACGATGACTCTGCCCGTGCACTTATGGGTTCAAACATGCAACGTCAAGCAGTTCCAATTTTAAGACCAGAAGCTCCTATTGTTGGAACAGGTATGGAAAGACCTGTTGCACAAGACTGTGGTGATATGATAACAGCAAAAAGAGACGGAACAGTTTCTTATGTTAGTGCAGACCACATTATTGTAACAGCTGACAATGGCGAAGAAGATGTATATAAACTAATAAAATTCCAAAAAACAAACGCAGATACATGTAACAACCAAAAACCAAACTGTACAAAAGGTCAAAAAGTTAAGAAAGGCGACCTTCTTGCAGATGGTTATGCAACACAAAACGGAGAACTTGCACTTGGCAAAAACGTTCTTGTAGGTTACATGAATTGGGAAGGATATAACTACGAAGACGCTATTTTAATTAGTGAAAGAATAGTAAAAGAAGATGTTTACACATCAATCACATTAAAAGTTGAAGAAATGCCATGTAGAGCAACAAAACTTGGTGATGAAGAAATAACAAGAGATATTCCAAACCTTGGAGAAGATGCTCTTAAAAATCTTGATGAACATGGTATTGTAAGAGTTGGTGCCGAAGTTAAACCTGGCGACATTCTAGTTGGTAAGGTTACACCAAAAGGCGAAACAGAACTTACTCCTGAAGAAAGACTACTTAGAGCAATCTTTGGAGATAAGGCAAGAGAAGTTAGAGATACATCTCTAAGAGTTAAACATGGTGCTGGCGGTGTTGTTACACATGTTGAAGTATTTTCAAGAAAGAACAAAGACGAACTTGAACCTGGCGTAAATATGCTAGTAAAAGTTTATGTTGCACAAAGAAGAAAACTTTCTGTCGGTGATAAAATGTCTGGTCGTCACGGAAACAAAGGTGTCGTTTCAAGAGTACTTCCAGAAGCAGATATGCCATTTATGGCAAACGGTCAACCACTTGACATTGTGTTAAACCCACTTGGTATTCCATCTCGTATGAATGTAGGTCAAGTTCTTGAAGTTCACTTGGGACTTGTAGCAGGAACACTTGGTTGGAAAGTTGCAACACCTGTATTTGATGGCGCAGATGCTGACCAAATTAAACAACTTTTAAAAGCAAACAATTTCCCAGAAAACGGAAAAATTCAGTTGTATGATGGAAGAACAGGCGAACCTTTTGATCATCCAGCAACAGTTGGTTATAAATATATGTTAAAACTTGACCACATGGTAGACAGCAAAATGCACGCTCGTTCAACAGGACCTTACTCACTAGTAACACAACAACCACTTGGTGGTAAAGCGATGTTCGGTGGTCAAAGATTTGGTGAAATGGAAGTTTGGGCTCTTGAAGCATATGGTGCATCAAGCGTATTACAAGAAATACTTACAGTTAAGTCAGATGATATTGTTGGAAGAACAAAAACATATGAAGCAATTGTAAAAGGTCAACCAATAGCTGAGCCAGGAATTCCAGAAAGCTTTAAAGTTTTAATTAAAGAATTACAATCACTAGGTCTTGATGTTAAGATTTTAACAGAAGACAATAAAGAAGTTTCAATTCAAGAACTTTCAAATGATGATTTAGATACTCCATCACTTGGACACGAAGTTGAAGAGGAACTTAAAGATATTAGTCTTGATTTTGATAATGAAGACAAACATGGCGATGTTGTATCGCAAGAAGAAGTTAAACAAGAACTTGATGTAGACAACTTGTTCGATGAGTTTGATGACTTTGATGAATAGTTATTATTTGACTGTGGTCAATGATATAAACATTTAAAATTAGGAGAAAAATAATGTTTGAACTTAATAACTTTGATTCCATACGAATTGGCATTGCTTCACCTGAGAAAATAAGAGAATGGTCTCATGGTGAAGTAACAAAACCAGAAACAATAAATTACAGAACACAAAAACCAGAAAAAGATGGTTTGTTTTGTGAAAAAATTTTTGGACCAAGAAAAGACTGGGAATGTCATTGTGGAAAATATAAAAGAATTAGATATAAAGGTGTAATATGCGACAAATGTGGCGTTGAAGTTACTCGTGCAAAAGTTCGTCGTGAAAGAATGGGTCATATAGAACTTGCCGCACCTGTTACTCACATCTGGTTTTTCAGAAGTGTTCCATCAAGAATAGGAACAATTCTTGACATATCACCAAAGGCCTTAGAGCAAGTTGTTTACTATGTAAATTGGATAGTTCTAGATCCAAAAAACACAAATTTCACATATAAACAAATAATTACTGATAAAGAGTATCGTGAAGCACAAGAAACTTACGGTCCAAATAGTTTTGTTGCAGGCATGGGTGCAGAAGCAATAAAAAGACTTTTAAGCGAAGTTGATCTTGAAAAAGAAAGCAAAGAGCTTAAAGAAATTTTAGAGACTGCAAAAGGTCAAAAAAGATTAAAAGCAATTAAAAAACTAGATGTTGTAGAAGCATTTATAACAAGTGGAAATAAACCACAATGGATGATTTTAGATGTACTGCCTGTACTTCCACCAGAACTCAGACCAATGGTTCAACTAGACGGTGGCAGATTTGCAACAAGCGACCTTAACGATTTATATAGAAGAGTAATTAACAGAAATAACAGACTTAAAAAACTAATAGAACTTGGTGCTCCTGATGTTATTATAAGAAACGAAAAAAGAATGTTGCAAGAAGCTGTTGACTCTTTAATTGATAATGGTAAAAGGGGTAAAGCAGTTCAAGGTGCAAAACAAAAAGATTTAAAATCTTTAACTGCAATCCTTACAGGTAAGCAAGGAAGATTTAGACAAAACTTGCTTGGTAAAAGAGTTGACTATTCTGGTCGTTCAGTTATTACAGTTGGTCCAGATCTTAAGATGTACCAATGTGGACTTCCAAAAGAAATGGCTCTTGAACTATTCAAGCCATTTATAATAAAAAGATTAGTTGAATT
>CALWEY010000089.1 GCA_944377435.1 uncultured Clostridia bacterium
TTTTACTCTTGGTAACACAGATGTAAAAAAAGACTGGGGCTATGCAAAAGATTATGCATATGCAATGTACCTTATGACACAACAAAATACAAGCGACAATTATGTACTGTCAACAGGTCAACTACACACTATTAAAGACATAATTAAAATCTGCGCAGATTATCTCAAAATTGATAATGTGTATTCATACATAAACCTTGACAATAAAATTATTGGCAGAAATATCAAGGGGGCACTACTTGGCGATTGCAGTTACGCAAAGAACAAATTAGGCTTTAAACATTCGCTAAATTTTAAAGATATGATAGAATTAATGATAAAAAATGAATTAAATAAGGAATTGGAGCAATAATGTTTGACTATAAAGGGTGTAGTGAAGAAGAATTATTAAGACTTTGTGACGAAAAATATGCAAACAAAGGCAATGCAAAGTGGCTGTATTGGCCAAGTGAAGTATATTCTTTTGGTAAATATTATAGAGAACAAGCATTTTACCCTTCTTTTTTGCCATTACATATATATTCAATGCATGGCATGGAGCCGAAAGTTACCACTTACAACCATGAATTAAATAACAATTCTGAAGCAATGTTTGTTTTCTCCAAAGAAAAACAGCAAGCCTTTATGGAAAAAAGTAAAAAACCTTGTTATATAATAACTCCGCCGCTTATATGGTATAGAAGACATCATAAAATAAAGCAGGACAAAAATGCCAAAGGAACGATTGTATTTCCTTGCCATTCCATTCCTACAGAAGAAACGATATTTGACTTGCCAAATTTTATCTCCACAATCAAATCTCTTCCGGAAGACATGCAGCCTGTCTGTGTTTGTTTGCATATGCATGATATAAACAAAGGACAGCATAAGGTATTTCTTGAAAATAACATCCCTGTTTATACCGCAGGAAACGCATTTGACATAAAATATGCACAAAGATTTTACAACATTTTAAAGCACTTTAAATACGCTTGCTCAAACCTTATTGGCTCATATACTTTTTACAGCATAGAAATGGGAATACCATTTTCACTAATAGGTGATAAACCTGATTATTTTAATCATGGTAATGATCAAATTCCCCTTGGCAAAGTAGAGATAAAAACAAATCCCGTTTTTAAAAAAGGCATAAATAAAACTATTACGGACGAACAAAAAAAATATGTAGCAACTCATACAGGTATGGGGCATATATCCAGAATTAAATTTAGCAAGATTTTATGGAAATCATATATAAACAACAACAACTTTATTAAAGATATTTTGCATGGTTTTACAATTTTACCAAAAAACATTTGTAAAGAAATAAAATTTAGATTTAAAAAAAATTATAGAGAGCAAAATATTTGCCCGTTATGCAACACTGTTGGAACCGTAAGAATAGAAACTGTAGACACAAGTGATATTATAAAGCACTATATGCAAGACGGGTTTAATTCCGAATACCTGTTTAAAAACACTAAAACAATAAAACTTTATCAATGTCCAAATTGCGGATTAAAATTCTTTCACCCAACAATATCGGGAGATAGCCCATACTACAGTCATCTGCAAAAAGAAAGTTGGTATTTTGATAGAGCAGACAGATATGAATATGAATATGCATCAAAATTCATAAAAAAACAAGACAAAGTCCTTGACATAGGTTGTGGTAAGGGTGAGTTCAGAAAATACATCAATTGCGATTATTACCAAGGTCTAGATTTTAGCGAAGAAGCTATCAAGTTGGCCTTAGAAGAAAATGCGAATATAAAAAACGAAAGCGTGCAAGAACATGCTAAATACAACCAAGAAAAGTATGATGTTGTAGTCTTGTTTGAAATTATAGAACACCTGGATAATTTTAAGGAGATTTTAGAGGCAGGGTTAAAATGTCTCAAGCCAAATGGCTTACTGATAATTTCAGCCCCAAACAATGATGGTTTTATTAAAAATGCTGAAAATAATTTTCTAAACATGCCACCTCACCACCTTCTACAATGGAACAAAAAATCCCTTTTATACTTGGCACATTCTTTTAATCTGGATATAAAAAAAGTAAAATTTGAAAGACTTGCCAATATACATCTTGAATGGTGGAGAAATGTGCAAATGCAAAATATGAAAAGATTGCTGGAAGGTGGCAAATTTAAGCCAATAATGACAGAATACACGTATAAAAAGAAATCAATCAGACGAATGGTAAAATTATATTCTTTATTACTCAAAATACTTCTAAAATTTAAAATAAACTTTTTTCTCAAAGGACAAGGTATTACATTAATTTTACAAAAACATTAACAAGGTAATTAAAATGAATGCAATTTTTACAATCTGTTCAAACAACTATCTGGCACAAGCAAAAACACTTGGTGACAGCGTGTTAAAATATCACCCGAACTACAATTTTACAATTGTTTTGTGCGACAAATTATCGCAAGAAATAGATTATTCAACATTTGCAAATTTTAATATTATAGAAGCGCACAATATAGGTATTGATAATTTTGGATACATGACAGAAAACTACGATATTGTAGAATTAAATACGGCAATAAAACCGTTTGTGTTTGATTTTTTATTCAAATCAAATGATATAGTTATATACCTTGACCCTGACACTTGTCTTTTTGATTCGCTTGAAGATATTGAAAACGACTTAAAAAACCATAATGCGGTTTTAACGCCACATATATTTTCCCCAATCGCACTTGATGGCATGCAACCGAGTGAAAACACTTTTACAAACTACGGCATATACAATCTCGGTTTCTTTGCCGCAAAAAACACCCCCGAAACAAAAAAACTTATAAACTGGTGGCAAGAAAACCTAAAAACAAACTGTAAAATTGATGTTGCAAACGGAATATTTGTGGATCAACTCCCGATGAACTTTGCACCGATATTTTTTGATGGAATAAAAGTAAATAAAAACCCTTGTATAAATGTTGCCCCTTGGAATTTGCACGAAAGAAAAATTGATTTTCAAAACGGCTGTTTTACGGTTAATGACAAAAAGCTTGTCATGTTTCACTTTAGCAACTACAACCCGTTAGATGAAGAAAGATTTACAAAATATTATACAAGAGCAGAGCACCTGAAAAGCGATGCTCTGTGCAAATTATATGAAACCTACAAAACGGCGCTGCTAAATAACGGTTGGGAAAAGTTCAAGGATTGCAAATGTTTTTACATTAAACCCGCAAAACAACAAGCAAAAAAGAAATTTAAAAGTTTTATACCAAAATTTCTTCGCAAATAGCATCGCCCATTTGACTTGTAGAAACAAGTTTATCACCATCTTTAAAAATGTCTTTTGTGCGATAGCCTTCCTTTAGAACAT
>CALWEY010000090.1 GCA_944377435.1 uncultured Clostridia bacterium
GGAATTGCTCCAATTTATGCAATGCAAAATAAGGGCATAAACATAACAATAGGAACAGATGGAGTTGCATCAAACAACAGTTTAGACATGTTTAAAGAAATGTTTTTGGTTGCAACACTAAGCAAAGTGAATATTTATGATGCAAGCGTTGTGTCGGCAAGAGATGTGTTAAAGATGGCAACAATAAACGGCGCAAAGGCACTTGGCTTTGATGTTGGTGAAATTAAAGTTGGAAAAAAGGCAGATATAATACTTGTTGATATAAATAAGCCACACTACTATCCACACACAAATCTACTTTCGCATTTAGTTTATGCCGGAAAGAGCAGTGATGTGTATTTAACAATGGTAAATGGTAAAATTCTTTATGAAAATGGTGAATTTTACATTGGTGAAGATAAGGAAACCATTTATAAAAAAGTGAACGAAATTAGGGAGAGAATAACAAAATAATGAATATACAAGAAACATTAGCAAGCGAATTTAAAATAAGATTAGATAGAGTTGAAAATATCATCAATTTAATTGATGAAGGTTGTACAATACCTTTTATAGCCAGATATAGAAAAGAACTAACGGGCAGTTGTGATGACCAAGTTTTAAGAGAGTTTTACGATAGATTAACATATTTAAGAAACCTAGAAAAAAGAAAACAAGAAGTAGAAAGCTCAATAAAAGAACAAGAAAAATGGACAGAAGAAATAGAACAAAAATTAAGTTTAGCTAAAACGCTAACCGAAGTTGAAGATATATACAGACCATTTAAACCAAAGCGAAAAACAAGAGCGTCCATTGCAATTTCAAAAGGATTAGAACCACTTGCTGATATTTTAATGGCACAAGAAACAAAAGAGAATTTGCTAGATATTGCAAGTAAGTATATAAATCCCGAAAAAGAAGTAAATTCAAGCGAAGAAGCACTCAGCGGTGCAAAAGATATAGTTGCTGAAAGAATTAGTGATGACAGCGAACTAAGAAAAGTTTTAAGAAAACTTTTACAAGAAAAAGCAGAAATAAAAACAACATTACTCGAAAATGAAAAATCAAAAACATATGAAATGTATGCAGATTATACCGAACCTGTATATAAAATGCCAAGTCATAGAATACTTGCAATAAACAGGGGTGAAAAAGAAGATTGTTTAAAAGTTAATGTTGTTTTAGACGAAAATATTGCAATCGGAGAAATAAATAAATTCTATTTAAAAGAGAATAAGTCAACATATGACACAATGAAGGAAACAATAGAAGATAGTTATACAAGACTTTTATTCCCATCGCTTGAAAGAGAACTTAGAACATTTTTAACTGATAGGGCAGACGAACAAGCAATAAAGATGTTTGAAGTTAATTTAAGACCATTGCTTTTAACTGCACCACTTAAAAACAATGTAATTTTAGGGCTAGACCCAGCATATAGAACAGGTTGTAAAATTGCTGTTATAGATAAAAAAGGAGATGTGCTCGACACAACTGTTGTCTATCCAACTCCACCACAATCAAAAACAGAAGAGAGTATAGAAAAATTAAAGGCACTAATTGAAAAGTATGATGTTGATACAATTTCAATTGGCAACGGAACGGCAAGCAAAGAAAGTGAAATATTTGTTTGTGAACTTATTAAACATGTAAATAGAAAAGTTAATTATGCTGTTGTAAATGAAGCGGGAGCATCAGTTTATAGTGCATCAAAACTAGGTGCGCAAGAATTTCCAGATTACGATGTAAGTTTACGAAGTGCAGTTAGCATTGCACGAAGATTGCAAGATCCACTTAGTGAACTTATAAAAATTGATGTTAAATCAATAGGTGTTGGACAATATCAACACGACATGCCACAAAACAGACTAACCGAAGTTTTAACAGGTGTTGTTGAAGATTGTGTTAATAGCGTTGGTGTAGACCTTAATACTGCATCGCCAAGTTTGCTTAGTTATGTTTCTGGCATGAATAGTGCGATAGCAAAAAATGTTTGTGAATACAGAAAGAAAATTAAACATTTCAATTCGCGTGAAGAACTTTTAAATGTTCCAAAACTTGGTCAAAAAGCATATGAGCAATGTGCAGGGTTTTTAAGAATAACAGACGGCGACAATGTTTTAGATAACACGGCAGTTCACCCAGAAAGTTATGAAAGTGCTCAAAAATTATTAAATTATTTCAACTTTACAAGCCAAGATGTTAAAGATAAAAAAATATCAAATTTAAAAGATTTAGTTCAAAAAGAAGGCGAGCAAAAAATAGCAGATTATTGTAAAATTGGTGTACCAACACTAATAGACATTGTAAACGAACTCATGAAACCGGGTAGGGATATAAGAGAAACAATGCCACAGCCTGTTCTTAGAAGTGATTTATTATCACTAGAAGACCTTAAGGAAGGAATGATTTTAACAGGCACAGTAAGAAATGTTATCGACTTTGGAGCGTTTGTTGATATTGGCGTTCATCAAGACGGACTTGTTCACATATCTCAAATTTGTGATAGATATATTAAACATCCAAGTGAAGTTCTTAAAGTAGGCGATATTGTTAAAGTTAAGGTTTTGTCGGTTGATGTAGAGAAAAAAAGAATTTCTCTTTCAATAAAAGATGCCATAGAAAAAGAAAACAAATAAAGAATAAAAGAAATCTGTATAAAATACAGATTTTTTTATAAAAACACATATTTGTTTTTTTAAATAATTTGATTTATTATATTTAATGTGCCATAATATCCATATGAAAAATAAAGAAAGTTTTTTAGAGCAAAAAGCACAAGAGCGTAAATTTGATGCATTTAATGTAATTAACTTAATGCTATTTGTTGGCGTTGTTGTTATGTTTATTATTTCGCTTGGATTTTGTATTAGAGACATGGTTATGGCAACAAATAAAAGTGATTTTGTTGTTCCACTGTTGCAAAGAATTTTAGCAATTATAGTTGTTTTTATACCAATTTTGTTAAAAAAGATATTTAAAATTTTATTTCCAAAACTTGCAACAAGCGTATATTATTTATTTTTGTTTTTAAGTATTTATTTAGGTACTTTTATTGGTCTATACACAAAAACTGAAGCATGGGATATGATTGTTCACTTTTTATCAGGTTTAGTTTTTGGCTTTTTTGCAATGTTTTTAGTAAATATGCTTACAACAAAGAACAAAGAAAACATAAATCCATATTTTGTTTTTATATTTGTATTTTGTTTTGCACTTGCTGTTGGTGCGTGTTGGGAAATATATGAATTTACATTTGATAGTTTGCTAGGACTAAACATGCAAGGTTACGCAACACAAGGTGGGCTAGATTATATTGGTCAAAAAGCACTTTTAGACACAATGCTAGATATTGTTTTTGATTTTTTAGGTGCAATAATTTCTGCAATTTTTTGCGCGTTTTGTGCATATAAATATAAGAATTTTGTTTCAAAATTTCAAATTACAAAAATAAAAAAAGAGAAGGAAAATATTTCGCAGATAGAAGAATAAGGAAATTTATATGAGAGTTTACAATGTTTTACACAGAAAGAAAGAAGAGTTTGTTCCACAAGAAAAAAATAAAGTAAAAATGTATGTGTGCGGAATGACTGTAAATGGCGAACCACATCTGGGACATGCAAGGCAAGTAATTACATTTGACATGATAGCGCAATATCTACGATTTAAAGGCTACGATGTTATTTATGCGTCAAATTATACAGATATTGATGATAGAATAATAAATCAGGCAAAAGAACTTAATATAACACCAATAGAACTTGCAGATAAAAGAATTGCTATTATTGAAGATGTTTGGAACAAAATAAGCGTAAGCCAGCCTAATTATAAACCAAGGGTAACAAAATTTATTCCACAAATTATAGATTTTGTTAGTGATTTAATTGCAAAAGGTTATGCTTATTCAACAGATAATGGAGATGTGTATTTTAGCGTAAAAAAATACCATGGTTATGGCAGTTTGTCAAATAGAAAAATTGATGAACTTAAAAATTCAGTTAGAATTGAAAGTGCCGACAATAAACAAGATGCACTAGATTTTGCACTTTGGAAGGCGGTGGACGCAAATGAATTTGGTTTTATGTCTCCTTGGGGTAAAGGAAGACCTGGTTGGCATATTGAATGTTCTACAATGATAAAGAGCATACTTGGGAATACAATAGATATTCATGGTGGTGGAAAAGACTTAATTTTTCCGCATCATGAAAATGAGCTTGCACAAAGCACTTGTGAAAATAATGCACCGCTTGCAAAATATTGGATTCATAATGGACTTATCACTGTTGACGGTCAAAAAATGAGCAAAAGTTTTAAAAACTTTGTTTTAGTTAAAGATGTATTAGTTAAGTATGACCCCGAAGTTTTAAGGTATGCTGTGCTTGTGAATCACTACACATCAACTCTTGATATGGGAGATAACTCATTTAAACAAGCAGAAAAAAATTTGTATTATTTTTATAATGTAATCAAAAACATAGAACTTGCAAGAAAAGACACAAATGATGATTATGATGAAAGCGTTTTAAATTTGTTTACTGAGTGCATGGACGATGATTTTAATAGTGCAAAATTTATTGCCGAACTATTTTCTATGTTTTCTAAACTTGGAAAATACGATAATTATAAACAACTCAATTCAATTATGTACGCAATAGACAAAGTTAAAAATATACTTGGTATATTTAGATATGATGCAGATGAATTCATTTATAAAATAAAACAAAAATACTTAAAAGAGTTAAATGTTAATGAAGAATACATTGATAGTAAAATAAATCAAAGACTAATGGCAAAACAAGAAAAAAATTATGTTTTAGCTGATGAAATAAGAAATGAACTACTTAGCTTGGGAATAATGCTAAAAGATAGCAAAGATAAAACAACATGGGATATCAATCAATTATATTAAACAAAAGGAAGAGAAAAAATGAAAATAGGTGTTGTTGGTTTACCAAATGTGGGTAAAAGTACATTATTTAACGCAATAACAGAAGCAGGAGCAGAAAGTGCAAACTATCCATTTTGTACAATAGAACCAAATGTTGGAATTGTAGATGTAAAAGATGAAAGGCTTGATGTATTAGGAAAAATGTACAACACAAAAAAGATAACTCCTGCATCAATAGAATTTGTTGACATTGCTGGACTTGTTAAAGGTGCAAGTAAAGGAGAGGGACTTGGTAATAAATTTTTAAGTCATATTCGTGAAGTAGATGCAATTTGTCATGTGGTAAGATGTTTTGATGATCCAAATATAATAAATGTTAATGACAGCGTTGATCCAATTAGAGATATTGAAATAATAAACCTAGAACTAATACTTGCAGACCTTGAAACAGTTTCAAAGAGATATGATAAACTATTTAAACTTGCACGAGTTGGAGAAAAACAATCAGAGCAAGAATTAAATGTGTTAAAAAAACTTAAAACAGCTCTTGAAAATGGAGAAAATGCAAGAACAGTTGTTTTAGATGACGAAGAACAAAAAATAGCAAACTCATTTTTCTTGCTAACAACTAAGCCTGTTATATATTGTGCAAATATTTCTGAAAAGGATATTGGAAAAGATGACAATGAGTATGTTTTAAAAGTTAAAGAATATGCTAAAAAAGAAAATGCCGAAACAATTGCTCTTTGTGCTAAAATTGAAGAAGAATTGACTAAGTTAGATAAAGATGAAAGAGAAATGTTTAAAGAAGGACTTGGCATTAAAGAAAGCGGTCTAGATAAGCTTGTTAAAGCAAGTTACAGTCTTTTAGGTCTAATGAGTTATCTTACAGCAGGAGAAACGGAAGTAAGAGCATGGACAATTAAAAAAGGAACAAAAGCACCACAGGCAGCTGGAAAAATTCACACAGACTTTGAAAAAGGCTTTATTAAAGCAGAAGTTGTAAGTTACGATGATTTAGTACAAGCAGGTTCGCTTCTTCAAGCAAAGGAAAAAGGTAAGGTTAGAATAGAAGGCAAAGATTATGTTGTTCAAGATGGCGATGTAATGTTGTTTAGATTTAATGTGTAATTAACAAATAACTCCTATTTTGCATATATATTGCAGAAAAGGAGTTATTTTTTATGGAAGATGAATTAGAACCAGACCAAAAAGTAATAAAAAAAGATATTGTAGTTGATGGAGTAGATTTTGATAAAATTACAAAGGATTTAAAAACGGCACGAATAATTTCTCCTGCATATGCTGGCAATAAAAGTGAATTAACAGCAATACTATTATATACATATCAAACATTTCAATTTGGATATCAAGGAAGAGAAGATATTGCAAAACAGTTAGAAGAAATATCAATTCAAGAAATGACACATTTAGAGTGGCTTGGTCAAATGCTTATAAGGTTGGGAGTTGCACCAATATACACGCATTTTCCACCAATTCCAGCAAACTTTTTTACAACCCGATTTGTTCCATACAATTCAAATCAAATAATGATGATAAAACTAGATTTGCAAGGCGAAAAACAGGCGATAAGTGATTATGAAAGAATGATTGAAATTCTTAATAACGAACCTGTTAAAAAAGTGATTCAAGAAATTGTAAAACAAGAAAAACATCATGTTGAAATTTTAACAAAAATATTAGAAGACCTTGAAGCAGAACATAAATAAAATTTAAAAGATATAAAACATTTAAAATAAAAAAAGAATGAAGCATTTTGCAACATTCTTTTTTTATAACTTAATTATTATTTTTGTTTTTTTGCTTGTTTTTCCGCTTTCTTTTGTTCTTTAAGTTTTTTAAGTTCTTCTTCTTTCGATTGTTTTTCTTTTTTAATTTTTTCAAGCATTATATTTCTTTGAACTGAAAGTAAATATTCTGGCATATTATACGAGTCAATTTTTGCCTTTAAAGATTCAATTTGATTTTCAAGTTTTGTGTGTCTTTGAGCATATGCTTTAAAATCTCTTTCAGCTTCTCTTGTAACACTTCTATCAACAGTTTGTCTTTGTTTTTTAAGATTTTCCTTGTGAAGTTGTTCAATTCGTTCTATTTCTTCTTGAACTGACTTAATTTCGTTTTCAACTTCTTTAATTTTTTCGTCACGAACTTGTTCAGCTTCTCTTCTTATAACATCACGATAAAGTGTTGCGTTTCTATCATATTCGCTTGCTTTTTTTCTTTCCCATTTTTTGATTGTAACTTTTTTCATAAAGTATGCACTAAGTGCAATTACTAATGCTGCAAATAGTATTAGGGAAGGAACAAGGTACCAAATTGTACTTGCATCTGGACCATTTTCTTCTGTTCCGTCATTATCTTCATCAGTGGTTTCTGTATCAACTTTTGAAATCATTAAAATTGTTTTGTCGGTTTCTGCTTTTTGTTGCGCTTGATTGTATTCTTTTTTTTCTATTGTTTCAAATTGTAAGTTATCAAAGAATGCTTGACCGTAAATTTCTGCACTTTCATTTAAGATTCCAAATAGCAAGTTTACTGATGTTTCTTGTGATACTTCAACATATATTGTATATGTCGTCCATTTATCATTTGAAACGATACTATCAAATTGTTTATCTATTCCTTTTAAACTAAATAGGGCACCATAGTCGAGCTTTTCGTCTTCATCTCTATCTGATTGTTCTGTGTTGCCCCAAAATCTTGTTTGAATATCAATACTAAATTTATAATATTTTTCTGTTTCAAGAGTGAGTTGTTCTTTTGCTGTTAAAGTATATTTTGAAACACCATTGGTTATAAATGCTGGCATATATTTTAGTGCTTCATTGTTGTTGTCGCTGTTTGATATACCAAATTCGTTATTTTCTCCATCTATAATTCCACCATATGCAACAGGACCACCAGAAGTTGATTCCTCGCCAATTTCTAGTTTTTGTTCATATCTATATGGTGCGTACATATTATTTTCTTGGTTAGGTGATATGAAGTTAAAGTTAGATAATGAGTAGTCTAATGTTTTATGAGAATCAACATAATCTTTATATAGTTCATCAGTCATTGATTCGTCTGTATCAAATCTTACATTGTCTATATAAACAAAACCCGAAACAGGATTTTCTTCACTTCCAAGACCAATTACCAATTTAATTGTATTGGCATATGCTGTTGATCTAACTAAAAGTTCATATTTAGACCAATTAGCACTGTATATTCCTTCATCGCTGTACAAAATATTATTATCACTATCAACAACATAAACGTTCATAAGTTTATTGTTTGTTGATTGCAAAACTGTTTTATAATCAAAAGAAATTTTTTGATAACTGTCTTTTGTGGTTGTAATTTCACTGCTTGTAACTGTTTGATATGTCGCTTGTTTGTTATACATCATTAAGATGTTATTTACATCACTATCTACATTTGAAGCAGAAGAAGTAGGATTTTGTGGGTTTCTTGCTCCGCCAAAGTTTTCTTTATTTGCTTCATAAATAGGTGAGTAGGTGTTTATAATTCCATAAACAGCTGTGTTTTCATCTCCCATCGTGCTTGTCCAATCGCTAGGAGTAACAGGATAAGAAAATTCTTTTTCCAAGCTGGTTGCATTGTTAAATGTTCCATTTTTTACTGTTGGGGTGCCAGTTATTGTTGAGAGTGTAACGGAACTAGCATTTGTTGTTTCTGCGTTGTCAAATTGTTTCCATGATATTTTTTCAAAACTAATACTGTCAAATATAACACTGCCTTTTGCTCCCGTTTCGCTATCTCCAAGCCAAAGTTGTAATGTAAATGATGTTTCAAAAAGTTCATGACCTTTAACATAGAAATAGTAAGGAGTGTAGTTGTTAGTTAAAGCGTTTTCGGTATTAGATGAAATTTCAACAGTTTTGCTTACAGGTGTGTAGAAGTCTTTATAATCTTCACCATAGAATAATGAAACATCATCTCCTTCTTTTAAAACAATGTTGGCTTTGCCATCAAAGTTAGAAGATAGTTTTGCCCAAACTGTAATTTTATATGTTTCATAAGGTAAAACTTTAAATGATGTACTTTCATATCCAACGCTTACGGCTTTATTTGATGTTGAATAGAGAACAAGTGCAAAGTTATTATTAGCACTATAATCTGCACCAAGATATTCTATTCCAAGAGATTCCATGCTTGCACGATTGTTTACGCTTACAATTTTTGCATCGGCACCTGTTGGCATATAGTCTACAACTTTCCAACCTGTTTTATCTCCAGTTTCAAAATTTGCATTATCAATTATATCTGTTTCATAGTCTCTTAAATCAATAACATTTTTTCTTGTAAAAGAGTTTGTTATTTCTTCTTCAAAATAATTTCCAGAAACTTTTTGCATTGTTAAATGGTCAAAAAATACTGCATTTAAAGAATTTTTTTCTTTGCTTCCAAGCCAAAGTTCAATTGATATATCTTTTTGATCAATACCTGTTGCAAAATAAAATCTATACTCTGTCCAAACAGTTGAAGTGTATCTTTCAAAAGATGTATTAGATGTATTTTCATCAAGACCATTTATATATATAGATGCAACTGCATTTTCTTGGGTAAGTGTCCATATGCTAAGTTTATAATATGAATAACTTTCAAGTGCAATTGTGTTTGATTTGTAGCCTAAGTGGTTAGATTCGTTTGTTGTCGCTTCTGATTTTGCATTTATCATAAGAACATGGTCGTCAAGTTCCATTCCTTGAATTGTATAAGGAACGCCTGGATTTTGAGTTGTTGTTAGGGCATAAGAAGAAGCACGATTTGAAAATGTTTCTTCATTTGTGCTAATAACTCCAGATTTTCCAGTGCTTGAACCTTGTTTTTCCCAACCATTTGGTGTTGTTTGAAGAGCAGTTGATGAAGAACTACTAAAGTCACTGTTAGTAAATGTAACTTCATTTGATGCACTGTCTTCAGCTAAAACTGTTTTCTTTATTGGTAGTTGAGAAACTAGTGCTATACAAACTGCTATAAAAATAATAAAAATAGATAATAAAAATTGATTAGTTTTTTTTGCGTTAGTCATTTAGTTCACCTTTTAATTTAATATATAATAATAACTTTGATAAGTATAAATCATATTGCAATTATTTGCAAATATTTTTTAGCATTTGTGCAACAATATTTTTATGAAAAATAAAGGTAAAAATAAAAAACAAATTATTATTGCACTTTGTGGAATGTTAATTGGTTTTATAAATGGATTCTTTGGTGGTGGTGGCGGAATGGTTTGTGTTCCCATATTTGAAAAGTTTTTAAAACTTAAAAACAAAGAGTCACATGCCACAACTTTGTGCGTTATTCTTCCGCTTTGTGTGGTTAGTTCTTTTGTTTACATATATAAAAACAGTTTAGATTTTGTTGAGTTAATGCTTGTGACTGCTGGGGCAATTTTAGGCGGAATACTAGGTGCTTTTTTGTTAAAAAAATTAAATTCAAAATGGGTTAGAATAATTTTTGCAATAATAATGCTTGTTGCAGGAATAAAAATGGTGATATAATGTGGTATATTCTTTTAATATTTGGATTTTTGGCTGGAACTATTGGTGGCATGGGAATGGGTGGAGGAACTATTCTCATACCATTATTGACTATTTTTATGGGAATTAGTCAAATAGTTGCACAAGGATATAATTTAATAGCGTTTTTGCCTATGTCATTAGTGGCAATATATATCCATTATAAAAACAATTTAATAAAAATCGATTATTTGCCTTTGATAATAATTTCAGGAATTATTTTTGCAATTATAGGTAGTTTTTTAGCAAATTTAATTGATAAAGATATACTTAAAATATTATTTGGTGTATTTTTAATAATTTTAAGTGTAATTGAATTTATTAAATTATTTAAAAAATAAATAAATTAAAAGTGGACAAAGTGTAATTATTATGCTAAAATTAGTCGTTAAAGGAGAAATGTTATATGGTAGACCCTAAAAAATGTATAGGCTGTGGAACATGTGTTGGAATGTGTCCTGTTGGCGCAATATCTTTTGATGAAAACAACAAAGCAAAAATCAATCCAGAAATATGCATAAAGTGTGGCACATGTGAAGCTGTATGCCCAGTTAATGCCATTGAAATAAAAAGATAATAAATAAAGAGGAAGAAATGGAAAAAGTTGCTATTATAGAGATGAATGAAACAAATCTAAAATTATTGATTTTAGATGTAGAACAAGGTGGATACTATAATGTATTTGACAGAATAAGTGAAAACATTAAACTCGGTCAATTTGTAATTAAAGAAGGGATTATACCTTCAAACAAAGTAACCGAAACACTTACAATACTAAAATTGTTTAGAAAAGTGTGCGACAATAACAAGGTTACAAGAGTTATTGCAATTGCCACAAGTTTTATTAAAGAAGCAAAAAATCAAAAAAGTTTCTTTGATGAAATATACAACAATACAACATTTTCTTTTACAATACTTTCAATGGAAGAAGAAGTAAAAGCTGTGTATAGTGGTGTAATCAATTATGTAGATGTTCCAAAGGGTGTAATTATTGATGTGGAACCAAATTTCACTCATATAATACACTACAATAGAAGAACTCTTATAAATGTAACAACACTAAAACATGGTGCAGTGAGTTTTGCCGATGAAAAAGTTGGATATGAAGAAATTATAGAAACTGTTAAGGCAGAATTAAGTAAGCATGAATACTTAAAAACATTAGATCCTGAAACTATGTTTGTAGGAACAGGCTCAACAATGATAAGCATTGGTCGTTTAGCAAAAAAAGTTTCTCACTATCCACTAGATATTGACAATAATTATGTTGTTGTAAACAATGTTTTTGATGCTGTGTTTAACAAAGTTAAAGACCTTGATTTAGATAAGACACAAAAACTTAAAGGAATAAGTGAAGATAGAGCAGATTCACTTGTTTCAGGAATGGCTATTGTTAAGGCAATAATAGAGCACTTAAATATCACAAGTTTTTCAATATCAGCAGGTGGATTGGAGGAAGGCTTGATATATAACTATGTTGTGCCAGAAACAAACGAAAAACCACTTAGCGATATGTTGACATATAGCCTTGACACAATAAGAATATTTTATGACAGACCACTTTCTAACACGGAAAATGTGTATAACTTAGCAATAATTCTATTTAAACAATTAAAAGTTATGCATAAACTTCCAAGAGCATATGTTAAGGCGCTTAGGATTGCTGCTTCAATGTATGACTGTGGAACAAGAGTTAATTTTGAAAATCACCCAAATTATAGTTTTGATATAATTATAAATTCAAGACTAAATGGTGTTTCTCACAAAGATTTGTTACTTGCAGGTTTTGCATGCAAATTCCAAAATTTAGATAATATAGTACTCAGCGAATGGGTAAAATATAAAGACATTTTAACAGATGAAGACCTTGACGCTGTAAGAAAACTCGGAGTTATAATAAACTTAGCCGCAAGTTTAGATAGGTCAAGAAGTCAAAATGTTATTGATATTTGTTGCGATATTTTAGGCGATTCAATAATAATGAAAACAGTTGTGAAAGATGATGCAACATTTGATATAAGACAAGGAATGAAAGTAGGCTCAGACTTTAAAAAAGTTCTTAAAAAATATTTGCAAATAATTTAATTGAAATAAAATAAGTAAGAAGTAAGTAAATATAACGATTGCCTAAAACAAGTGAGTCAAGGCTTCGTTAAAACTATCACTTATTGCTCAAATTGCAAAATATAAATTTTCGCTATTTCGTTCGGTTTTTCTCTCACTAAAAGTATCCTATACTTTTCAGGGAACTAATAATGTGTTTTACAGAAAACAAAGCAAGAAAAATTTTTAAAATTTTCGCTTACGCTGTTTTATGATAATAGAAAGATTTGATTGTTATCAAATCTTTTTTTTATATTTGACATTTATTTTTATGTGGTTTAACATATTATAGGGAGTGAAATCATGAAGAAAAAATATATAGTATTTTTGTTTATATGTGCGTTCACTGTTATTTTATCGGGCTGTTTCGGATTTCAGTCTACCAGCAACACTACAAACACAAACAATCAAACTGTAACATCGGTTACATCAAATATAAATCCACAAGTTGCAATGCCAAAAAGTGCAAATTCAATATATAAAGAACCTGTAAAAATAGAAGAAGGGGCAACTGCAACAGACATAGCAAATGCCTACATAGACTCTGTTGTAACAATTTTTGTTGTAAATTCTTACGATGTTGAACTCAGTTTTGGTAGTGGCGTTTGTGTTTATAGCGGTGGCTATATTTTAACAAACAACCATGTTGTAAGTGATGTTTTAACCAATTCAAGTTATGAACTTAGAGTTTGTTTAAATGGAGAAAGTACTTCATACTATGCAGAAGTTCTTTGGACAGATGCAAGTTTAGATATCGCTATAATACAATGTCAAAATGGCAACATTCCGTTTGTTAAAATTCAGGATAGACTTTTAGATAAAACTAGTGAGCCTTTGCAACTTTTAGAACCTGTAATTGCAATAGGTACTCCACTTGATTTTAGTTTACAAAACTCATGCACATATGGTTATATAAGCGGTTTAAATAGATATACAACAGCAGATAATAATGTTTATGAACAAATTATTCAACACACAGCATCGATATCAAAAGGTAATAGTGGTGGTCCACTCTTTGATATGCAAGGAAATTTAGTTGGTTTAAATACACTAGGTTCAGTTGAAGGAAACGACATTTATTTTGCAGTACCTGTTTATAGTGCACAACTAATATTGCAAGAAGTAGTAACACTAAACGAACAATCAACAAGACAAGCATATAAAATGCCACAACTTGGCATAACATTATGCGATGAAATTATGTGCATGTTTTATAATGAAAATTATATAGACACGCAAGGTGTTTATGTTATGAGTGTTACAATGGGTGGAAACTCATACGCAAAATTACAAACAGGCGACATAATTAAAATGATTGCTATAAATGATGACTCATACACAATAGATTGTAGAAATGATTTAATTTATTCACTACTAATGGTGCAAAATAATCAAAGCATAAATGTTACGGTTCAAAGAAATAACAAACTTACAAGTGTTACAATAACATTAAATTAAAAGGAAAAATAATGGCGCAAACAAATCTTGGAATGGAATTTGGAAGTTCATATGTATCCATTGTAAAACAAGGCGAGGGGCTTGTTTTAAAACAATCAAATTTAATAGCTGTCAAAAAAGAAAATAACAATTATTATAATTATTGTGTTGGAGAAAAGGCAAAAAATTTGCTTGGAAAAACCGATGATAGAATAGTTGTTTTTAGTCCTGTAAATGGTGGCGAAATAATAAGTTTGCCACACGCAGTTTACGAATTAAAAGAGTATTTAAATCAACTGCACATTAAAAGAAATTTATTTAATAAGTTAAAAATTATACTAGCAGTTTCAACAGCGTTAAGTAAAGACGAAAAGCAAAAATATATTGAACTATGTGAAAGCGTTGGAGCAAAAGAAGTAATTTTAATTCCTAAAATAATATGCAGTGCAGTTGGCGAAAATATAAACATAGGTGCAAATAATGCAAGGCTTGTTGTTGATATTGGAGGAGGCACTGTAGAATGTGCGGTAATCAATTTAAACACAATAATTCAAGGTTCAACACTAGCACTTGGTGGAAGGAATTTAGATACAACAATTGTTGACTATGTTAAGCAAAAATATAATGCAGTTATAGGAATAAAGTCGGCGCAATTATTAAAAGAACAAATAGGAAGTTTGTACCCAAATGACAGTGCGGAAATGGAAGTAAATGCTGTTGATGTGAGTACAAATACGCCTTTGTTTATAAAGGTGACGGCAAAAGATATATTCGAGGCAACATATTTGTTTTTAGATGAAGTTATAAAAATTATAAAAACAACAATAAACACACTTTCACCAGAAATTTCAAGTGATGTAGTAAGAAACGGAATTACAATTTGTGGTGGATATTCAAAAATGGTTGGACTTGAAAAATATTTAAGACAAAAACTCGGCTTAAATGTTTTAATAAGTGATAATTCGGAAAGTGCTACTGTTAATGGATTAAGCAAAATAGTAAATCAGCACGAACTTCTTGAAAAAATATTACTCAATTTGTAATGTGCAAAAAATAGTTTAAAAGGGACATTTTATAACAAAATGTCCCTTTGATTTTTTTTAGGTACATTATAAACTAAAATAGAGGTAAAAATGGCAAGAAAAATAGTTTTTACAAGTGGTAAAGGTGGCGTAGGCAAAACAACAGTTTGTGCAAATCTTGGGGCAACACTTTCAAACCTTGGTTTTAGAGTTGTTATTTTAGATGTAGACATTGGATTAAATAATCTAGATGTTGTTATGGGAATAGAAAACAGAGTTGTATTTGATATTATTGATGTTATTGAGGGTAGATGTCGAGCTTCTCAGGCACTGGTTCAAGACAACAATTTTGAAAATTTATATGTATTGCCATCTGCACATTCATATCGTGGCGAAGAAATAAGTGCAAACGATATAAAAAGAGTTGTAGATAGTTTAGAAAACAGTTTCGACTACATATTTATAGATTGCCCAGCTGGAGTAGAACAAGGCTTTAACAGGGCTGTTTCATGTGCAAATGAAGCAGTTGTTGTTGTTACTCCACACATATCAAGTATTCGTGATGCCGATAAGGTATTATCAATTTTGTCTTCATATAACTTAAATGAAAAATACCTTGTTGTAAATAGAGTTCGTGGCGATATGCTTATGAATGGAGAAATGATAGATGTTGACGAAATTATCAAGTTTTTGCACACGCAAATTTTAGGTGTCATTCCCGAAGATGACGACATTACGGCACTATCGAGCATAGGTGCACTTGGTGGAAGTGCATCAAATAGGGCATGGGTATTGCTTGCTGAAAACTTACATAATGGTACAAAAAAGGTATATGATTGTACTCAAAAATATAGGGGGTTTTGGGGAACACTTAGAAGAAATATAAAAAGGAGAATGTGATGAAATTTACAATTGCACAAATAGGCGAAAATAGATTGAAAAGAGTTCTTATTAAAGATAAACATAACAGTCCAGAAAAAATATAAGAAGTGCTAAAAAGTGAAATAACTAATGTTGCAAAATGGTATATGGACGAACCAACCGTAATAATTGAAGCAAGCCAAGATGAAAATGATGAAATAATTTTCAACATAGTTATAAAATCTAATAGAATTAAATCAATAGGTGTCCTTGCTCAGTAGAAAAGAATAATAAATATATGTAGTGAATATATTTTTAGTATGGATAATTTTGGCGAAAAGGTAACCATTATCTCACTAAAAAAACATAATAATTTTGTTTTAAAACACACAATAAACACAAATGTTTTTTATAATTGGGTTTTAAATATCACAATATTTGTTGTGATGTTTTTCACTGTTGTAAATTTAGTAAAATTATTGTTAGAGGTGGCATTTTGAAGAAATATAAATTGCATCCTCTTTTTATTTTATACTTAATATTTTTAATTATCATTGGTCAAATTATCAGTATACTAATTTATTTAAGTGTCGTAATTTTGCATGAGTTAGCACATTCAATCACAGCAAAAAAATTGGGCTATAAACTAGACAAAATGGTTCTTATGCCATATGGGGTTTGTTTAAATTATAAAACAAATTCATTTACTCCACAAGATGAAATCTTGATTGCGCTAATGGGTCCACTTGTAAACTTTTTTATGGCAACATTTTGCATTGCACTCTGGTGGATATTTCCAGTATTACTTCCATTTACACAATTGTTTTGTTATGCAAATGTTGTTATGTTTTGCTTTAATTTATTGCCATGTTTCCCACTTGATGGTGGCAGAATTTTAGCGGGAATTTTATCTAAAAAATACAATAGAAAAACAGCTATAAAAATCACTTTAATTTTTAATGTTGGTTTTAGTTTAATTTTAATAATAACATTTATTTTCGGTTTGTTTTTTAATATTATAAACATGAATTTACTAATTATTTCAATGTTTTTATTTGTTGGCATTTTAGAACCAAACAACAAAACATCATATAATTATTTGTCAGTTTTAAATACTTCTGCATACCGTATAAACAAAGCAGTTCAGATAAAATTTACACTCATTAAAAGTGATGAAAAAATATATAAAATAATGGCTAAAATGTCAAAAAATAAATTTAATGTTTTTTATGTTTTATTCCCAAATGAAAAAATAAAAATAATAACACAAATAACATTAAATAAATTGGCAATAAAATACGGTTCTACATTTTGTTTAAATGAAATACCAGAAATGATTATTTAACAATTATTTGCACAATATATTTTTATGAAACAAACATTAAAATATATATACGAACGATTGTTTGACAACCTTAAATATGCAGAAACAAAACATAGTATCACAATGACGCTTGCTTCTGCTGTCATTGCTTTTGCAAGCACATTTTTTTCAGACAACAGTTTAATAAATATACTTTCAAGTGCAACAATAATGCTTGCACTTATTTCTGTTATTTACAGTTTTATAGCACTAATTTCAAGAGAAGTAAAAATTAAAACTCATGTGGGCGAAATAAAACAAAATAACTTAATGTTTTATAAAACAATAATGAAGTATGACGAGATGGGATATGTAAAGAAAATAAAAAAAGAATACAATTTGCCACCATCATACAAAACTGACGAAATGGATCTAGACCTTGCCAGACAAGTTATTTCAACAGCAAAACTTTTGTATATTAAATTTAGTTATTTTAACTATGCACTGTTTTTTTTGTTTTTAAGTTTATTGTGCGGAATTGTTGTAGTTTGCATAAAAGGTAATTTAATATGATTGATGACATTATAAAAAACTTTTCTTTTTGGCTTGAAAGTATTGTAGAAGATGATCCTATTCCATATGAAATTAAAAATATAAGTTTTGTGTACACAAAAACCAATTCTTGCTTTGTGCTATGTATGGGGGGAAACGAATTTAAGCCAAATCAAAACAATATATTTGACTTCTTTCCATTAGAAGCACAGTTTTTTAATTGTTATGAGTTGAATAATATAAAAGATGAAAAATACTACAAAAATTTAATAAAAACTTGTATTGATGAAAGTTTTTCATCTTGTTATTTAAAGGAACAATACAACAAAAAGTTTATATATTTTGGAGAATATGGGAAAAAGTTGGAATTTTTGTTTCAAGTTGAAGAGAATTGACCTTTAAATCTTTGATTTATTAAGAGTTATTTGTTAAAATATACTAACGGAGAAAAAATGGAGATATTAAGAGAATACAGTCAGCTTGTAAACAAAACAAAAACTGTTTTGTCATACGATATAAGTGAAACGCCAATGCTAGACAAAATGGACGATGGCAATCTTGAATACATAGCAAATCATTCAAATTTATGTGACGATATAAAACAAATAGGAGAACTTAGCGAACTCGTTTTTCAATTAAACGATTATGTTCCTGCACTTGTAAACTATACAAAAATATTTTTATATTTGCACAACTATGATGCAGTAAAAGAATTTATTTCAAAGTTATATGTTGGACATGTTGGCTATGCAAACTATCAAAGCAAAAATAAGCAATACAATGCAAATGAAAGGCTGTTTGATAGATTTATTGAAGTTGTAAAGATTGGTAATATTGCAGTTGAACTATATATGCCACTCGTTTTGGGTGCAATTTTTGATGATAAACAAACAATATACATTTGGAATGATATAGCAATGGAATATATGCAAAATTTTATGCGTGAAAACGAAGATGAGTTGGGTGACTATATAGCCGAAAATGAAAAATATGAACTTGAATATTTAACTTTAATATTAAACTTCAACACACAAAAAGGAATAAGCATATTATTTAACGACAAAACTCACGCAAAAATAAGTGAAGAAAAAGCAGAGTATTTTTTAAAAACATATATAGGCGATACGCTTTCATATTTTGATAAACATTTGCCAAATGACAAGCAAAGTCGATTTCATTACATAAAAGTTCTTGCTGGAATAAACAACAATGTAGAAGTGGATTCTCGATTGGAAAACTTGTATGAAAATGAACAAGATGACGAAATTAAAGAATTTTTAGCAAAAAAGTTAGGCATAACAGAAGTTTTAAATTTTGGAACAGAAAAACATTTTAAAGTTTTAGCGCAAAAAAAAGTGCAAAATGTTCAGGAAAGAACTCTTGGTGTTGCGTTTGAAAATTTGCCACTAACTTATTTAAGTGGAGAAAGTGCAAATAACACTGAAAAAACATATTTAATCGATATATTTAAAGAAGAAAAAAATCTATTAAATTTAAACGGCTTAAAATCTTTATATTCAATTTTTAATAAAGAGAGTCTACATTCTTTTGCAGAGAAATTATTTAATAAACTTTCAAACAAAGACGATATAAACTGTGCAAAATGGTGCGTAAGAATGTTTAGTTTGTTTAGTGATGGACTTTTTGAAAGATCTATATATGAATTTTTAAATGTACTATATAAACTAAATAGAAAAAAAGAAGCAAGATATTTAACATTATGTCTTTTGTATAGTCAAAAACCAAGTTTAATTGAAATGTTTAAAAGACTAAAACAATATGATTCGTTTAATGCAAATTTTGACGAGTATGTTGACATATTTGCAAGCGTCAATGAAGTAAATAAAGAAGAAGTCAAAGATTTGTGTGTGCTTGATAACTTAACCGATGAAGAAATAGAAAAAGAGAAAAAAAGATTGTATTTAAACTTTATATCAGGCAGAAAATACTCAAAAGAAATGTTTAAAAAAATCTTTATTCACAATAAGGTGTACAACGAATTTGCTCAGCATTTAGTTTTTGGTGAATATAAGCAAAATAAACTATATTCAGTTTTTGTTGTCTCAAATAAAGAAATTGTTTATATATATGGCAACGAAACAAAGAGTGTTGATAATGAAGTATATATATCGCTAGTGCACAATCTAGATTTAGATGAAAGATTTGATAAAGTTGACTTATCATTAAACAATCCACTTTTTGTTCAATTTAATAAATCACAATTAGATCTAGACAGTTTAAATAAATCTAATATCGCATTTTCAAACTATCAAGGAACAATTGTAAATGGCGAAAGTTTTATTAAAAAATTATCGAAATTTGGTTTTGCACCTAATATAAATGACGGCGAAGTACAGTTTGATAGCTTAGTTTGTAAAAATGATATATTAAATATATTGGTTGAAGTTGAATTTGAAAAACAAGTTACAACAATATCTCCAACTGCAACAATAGGCAATATAAGATTTTATAGACTAAATCAATGTATGATGGATAAGCAAAAATACATAACAAACAAAGCGCAAAGTTTAAATTTATTTGGAATAAATGAAAGATATTTTGATTATGTTATTTCTTCAATTCAATCAGCAATAAAAAATTAAGTTGTACTGCTTAATATTTGTAAAAATTTAAACTTGCAAAAACATTATTTTTTTGATAACATACTGTAAAAATGTTTTAGGAGATAATATGAATTTTATAAAAACACCAGTAAAAGGCATGCCAGAACACATGCCAAACGATATGGTTTTAAGAGAATATGTGCTTGGCACAATAAAAGAAACATATTTTAAATTTGGTTTTTCTCAAATAGAAACTCCAATAGTAGAACATATAGAAAATTTAACAAGCAATCAAGGCGGAGAAAATGAAAAACTCATTTTTAAAATTTTAAAGCGTGGAGAAAAACTAGAAAACACTAATAATTTAGACGATTTGTGCGACAGTGGACTTAGATATGATTTAACAGTTCCACTTTCAAGATTTTATGCCAATAATATCTCTGTGTTACCAGTTCCATTTAAAGCATTTCAAACGGGGAGTGTTTTTAGAGCAGATAGACCACAAAAGGGCAGATATAGACAATTTACACAATGCGATATAGATATATTAGGAGATAGCACAAACCTTGCAGAAATAGAACTTATAACAGCAACAACAAAAGCACTAAACAATTTAGGAATAAATGATGTTAAAATTATTGTCAATGATAGAAATATATTAAAAGCAATGGCAAAGAGTTGCAATTTCCCAGAAGATAAGTTTGATAGTATTTTTATTATTTTAGATAAATTAGATAAGATTGGTATAGATGGAGTTAAGTCGAGTTTAATAGAACTTGGACTTAATGAAAATGATGTGCAAAAATATTGTGAATATTTTGCAAAAGATAAAGAGTTTAATTCTTGCAAAGAGTTTTTTGGCGATAGTCTAAATGGTTATATACAAGAAAACACACTAGAAAATCTAGATCAAATAATTTCAAGTGCGTCAATGATTGTTGGTAAAGATTGCCATGTTGTTTTTGACCCAACTCTTGTTAGAGGTATGTCGTACTATACAGGACCAATTTTTGAAATTCAACTTGCAAATTATCATCTTTCAGTTGGTGGTGGTGGCAGATACGATGAAATGATTGGTAAATTCTGTGGAACAAAGGTCTCTGCGTGTGGGTTTTCAATTGGCTTTGAGCGAATAATAGAAATATTAAAAGAAAATAAATTCGATGCTCATAAAAAGGTAAAATCAACTGCCATTTTAATTGCAAAAGATACAGATGTAAATCAAGTAAATAAAGCATTAAAAAAAGCAATCACTCTTAGAGAAAATGGCGAAAGGGTGCTTGTTTCTCCAAGGAATAAAAATGTTAAATTCCAAAAAGATAGTTTAATGTCACTAGGATACACAGAATTTATTGATGTATTTAACGACACTGATTTATAAATTAAATCCAATAATTTTTAAAAATAGACAAAATTAAAGTTTTTCTCCTATTTAAAAAAATAAGTAATTTATTTACAATTTTAAATAGGTGAAAAATGAGTAATAAAGAAGAATTTGAAAACTATTGCCAACAGTTTATAGAGCATGCAATAAAATATACATATAAAGAAACTAATCAAATTGAAACAGAACGAAAAGCATACGAGCATGGAATAATTAGCAAAGATAATTTTTTAAAACTAAAAAATGCTAGGGAAAACACAATACTTTCTTTTAATAACTTAGCATATTGTTTTAAGTCGTTTTGTAATAAAATAAACAAAGATCAACCAATAGAAAATATGTATCACCTTGTTAAATCAATGGTTGAAATTTGCGAAACTAAAATATCAAAAATGTAATAATACATGTAAAAATTTAACTATAAAATAAAACACTTGTTGTTTATAATTGTTGCAAAAGTGGTTATTTTGTGATATATTTTGCATGTATTATTTTCATGCAAAGGAGAATTTATGGCAAACAAAAAAATTACAAAAAGAGATGTAGATTTTGCGCAGTGGTATACTGATGTTATAAATGCTGCACATCTTTCTTCATATTCAAATGTAAAAGGTTGTATAATTTTAGAGCCAAATGGCTATGCAATTTGGGAAATGATGCAAAAAACTCTCGACAAAATGTTTAAAGAAACAGGACATAAAAATGTTGCAATGCCAATGCTTATTCCAGAAAATTTACTAAGAAAGGAAGGCGAACTTGTTCAAGGTTTTGCACCAGAAGTTGCATGGGTTACAATGGGTGGAAGTAAACAACTTGAAGAAAGAATGTGTATCCGTCCAACAAGTGAAACACTTTTTAGCGATTACTATGCAAGCATTGTAAAATCATATAGAGATTTGCCAATAAAATATAACCAATGGTGCAGTGTTATGCGTTGGGAAAAAGAAACTCGTCCATTTTTAAGAAGTCGTGAGTTTTGGTGGCAAGAAGGTCATACAATTCATGAAACACAAGAAGAAGCAGAAAAAGAAACAAGAGATATGCTCTCTGTTTATGAAAAGTTTTTTAGAGAATATTTAGCAATTCCAGCCGTAACAGGAAAAAAGACAGAGAAAGAAAAATTTGCAGGTGCAGAATATTCACTCACAATAGAAGCACTTATGTACAACGGTGTATCATTACAATCAGGCACAAGTCATTATTTTGGTCAAAAATTTAGTAAAGCATATGATATTAAATTTTTAAATAGAGAAAATGGTTATAGTTATGTGTATCAAACATCGTGGGGTGTGAGCAGTAGAATGATTGGCGCTTTAATTATGGTGCATAGTGATGATGATGGTCTTGTTTTACCACCAAAAATTGCACCACTTCAAGTAAGAATTATTCCAATCGGTAAAGATGAAGATGTTAATGAATATGTAAATAGTTATTTAGATAAGTTGTCAAAAGATGGACTTACTGTTGATGTTGATAACAGTGAACAAAGTCCGGGATATAGATTTGCCGAAGCAGAAGTACTTGGTATCCCTGTAAGATTAGAAATTGGACATAGAGATTTAGAAAAGGGTACAATCACAATAGTTCGCAGAGATACAAAAGAAAAAATACAGGTGTTAAAAGATTGCGACATAGTTAAAGTTGTAAAAGAAACATTAGACACAATGCAAAAAGAAATGCTAGAAAGAGCAACAATTAGACGCGACAATATGACATATACAGCAAAAACACTTGATGAATTTGCACAAATCATGAACACTCATCCAGGTTTTATAAAAGCAGATTGGTGTGGTGATGCAGAGTGTGAAGCAAAAATTAAAGAAATTAAAGGTACAAAATCAAGATGTATATTAGAAAACGAAAAACCACTCACAGGCAAATGTGTTGTTTGTGGCAAAGAAGCAAAACATCTTGTACTTTGGGGAATACAATATTAAAAAAAAATCTCATTGAAAATTTTCAATGAGATTTTTGTTATTTATTTGCTATATCGTTTAATTCTTCAATTTCTTTATTTATGTCAAGTCTAATAAACAAAGGTTCACCTTTTTCAAATGTAATACCATCAATATCAAAATTTAAAGAGTTATTTTCATCAATTTTAACACTTTCTATGTTAAATTTCTTTAACACTTTTGTTGTGCTTTCTGGTAAAAATGCATTGAGTAGGGTATAAGTTTCTAAAAATGCTTGAATAACATTGTATAAAATTGTGTTTACTCTATCTTTATTGCTTTCGTCTTTAAATAGTTCCCATGGCTTATTAGAATCAAGATATGTGTTGCATTCATCAATCATTTTTAAAGCTGTTTTATAACTTAGTGTTGGCTTTAATTCTTTCATTTTCGAAATACATTCAGCTTTTAGCGATTTTATTGTGTCAAAGAATTTATTATCAACTTCATCATAAACTTTGCCATTTTCAATTTTGCCGTTGTTATATTTTAATAACATTCCAATTAGTCTCGACTCAATGTTTCCAACCTTGTTTGCAAGTATTCCGTTATATGAATTTAAAAAGATTTCTTGACTATATGGACCGTCTTGACCAAAAGATATATCTCCAATCAAAAAGTTTCTAACAGAATCACTTGTATATCTTGCACTTAAAATTCTTGGGTCAATAACTTCTTTTTTGCCAACTTCTTTGCTTTTGCTTAACTTTCCGTTGTTAAATGTAAGCCAACCATGTGCAAAAATTTGCTTTGGAAGTGGCAAGTCAAGTGCTTTTAATATTGCTGGCCAAATAATTGCATGGAATCTAACAATTTCCTTTCCAACAACATGAACATCGCAAGGCCAAAATTTTTTAAAGTTTTCATCATTGTCGCTTAAATATCCAAGGGCTGATAGGTAGTTAGATAGCGCATCAATCCAGACATATATTGTTTGTTCTTTGTCAAATTCAACAGGAATTCCCCATTTTACTGTTTTCCTTGATACGCACAAATCTTTAAGCCCTTTGTTTAAAAAGTTGTTTAGCATCTCGTTTGCGCGATTTTCTGGCATTAAAAATGTTGGGTCGTTTTTATATAAATCTCTTAAAAAGTTTTCATATTTGCTTAGTTTAAAAAAGTAAGCATCTTCGTTTGCTTCAATAACATCTCTGCCACAATCTGGGCATTTGCCGTCAACTAATTGTTCGTCTGTCCAAAAAGATTCGCATGGTACACAATATTTGCCAACATATTTAGATTTGTATATTTCGCCTTTTTCGTAGAGCATAGTAAAAATTTTAGAAGCAACTTTAACATGATAGTCGTCAGTTGTTCTAATAAATTTGTCGTATGAAATATTTAAAAGTTGCCACAAATTTTTTGTGTCGCTAACAATTTCGTTTAAATATTCCATTTCACTTAAACCTTTTTCTTCGGCAATCTTTTGAATTTTTTGACCGTGTTCATCAGTTCCTGTTAAAAAGAAAACATCATAACCAAGGTTTCTATAAAATCTTGCAATGCTATCACACAAAACTGTTGTATAGCAGTTTCCAAGTGTAAGCTTGTTGCTAGGGTAGTAAATAGGTGTTGTGATATAAAATTTTTTGTCCATAAATTTCTCCTAATAAAATACTAGTAAATTATACACCATAAAAAAAATAAACACAACAATAAAAGTGTTTATTTAACTATATCTAATTGTAATTAACAAATTTATCTAATCCTGATGTAATCCTAATATATCATCAGCAGAACAATCAATAATTTCACATAATTTAGCAAATGTTGTTAAAGATGGTAAAATTTTTCCAGATAAATATTGTGAAAGTGTAGGTTTAGATATTCCCAATTCTTTTGCTATTTGTGATTTATTCTTCCCACATAATTCTATTTCTTTTTTTATGTTAATTTTAATAAGTTCACTTTTATCAACCATAAAAGTATTATACGTTTTTTTATTAAAAATAACTTGACAGTTAGGTAACGCCTAACTATAATATATTTATAAAAGGAGATAAGTATATGGCGATGTTATTAGGTGTATTGGTTGGGTTTTGGTGTATATATGCATTGATTGCATTGATTTTAAAGCACAATGTAAGTATTATTATTACAACAGTTCTAGGAATTATTGCGGGTATTTCTTCGGCAATAGCAGAAAGTGATTATTCAACATTGTTAGCATCAATTATAGGATGTATTTGTATCGTTCTTATAAAACCTATTCAAGTTAAAAGTGATTTCAAAAACAAATCAAAAGATAATAAATCTACTAACAATAATCAAAACTAACATAATTTATTTTTGTAATATTTTATGAAAAAAACTGTACTATAGTACAGTTTTTTTATTGGTGCTGGTGGTGGGACATAAAATTGGCACGTTGTTGCCAACAACAAATTTTGAGTCCCTTGCGTCTGCCACTCTATCAAAACTCTCGCTTGTTGCTCAAATTTGCATAAATGCAAATTATATCACTTTTTCGCTCGGTTTTTCCTTTCCCCAAAAAGTTTCCGTTGGGACTTTTAGGGGACCCCATAAAAAGTGGCGAAATGTCATACGCAATAAAACAAAAAAACTGTACTTAAAGCACAGTTTTTTTTTACATTGGTGCCGAAGGCGGGACTTGAACCCGCACGTTGTTGCCAACAACGGATTTTGAGTCCGTCGCGTCTGCCATTCCACCACTTCGGC
>CALWEY010000091.1 GCA_944377435.1 uncultured Clostridia bacterium
TTGATGCAACTCCATCTGTTCCTATTGTTATGTTTATGCCCTTATTTTGCATTGCATAAATTGGAGCAATTCCACTTGCAAGTTTTATATTTGATGACGGACAAGTTGACACGCTGACATTATAATCAGAAAGAATTTGCAAATCATCTTTGTCCATGTGCACACAATGATAACACAGTGCTTTTCTATCAAAAAAGCCTAAATCTTCTAAATACATGGGTGGGGTTTTTTGATTGTTTTTAACGGTACAATCGCCCACTTCTTTTAATGTTTCACTTAAATGTATACTTCTTGGAATATTATTTTTTGCAGTAAAATCTACACATTCGGAAATTTGTTCTTCATTTGTTGTATATATTGAATGAACAAAGCAAACTTTTTTAATAAGGTCGGTTTCTTTAATTATTTCACTTTCGTTTTTAAGATATGTTAAATTGTCTACACCAACATCTCTTGTTGTTGGTCCAAACCCAATTCTTGCCCTAAAATTACATTCTTTTAGCGCTCTATAAATTGCTTCGTTATCAAAATAACCTTCTTCTATACAAGTTATTCCTGCGCTTAAATATTCAAGCACGGCAAGTTTTTCACCCCAATAAATATCTTCACTAGTTAATTTATTTTCACAAGGTATAACATTGTCAAAAAGCCATTCATTTAGTGGCGCATCGTCTTTAATTCCCCTTAAAATTGTCATTGGAGAATGGCAATGCGTGTCCACAAATCCCGGCATTAAAATGTTGCCCTTAACATCAATAACTTTATCGTAATTATCTTCTTTTATTTGCTGTGAAACGCTTGTTATTGTGTCGTTTTCAACAACAACATTGCCTTTAACAATTCCTTCTTCACTGTTAAGGTCTAAAATTTTTGCATTCTTAAATAAAATTTTCATAAATTGCCTTTATTTTGTCATATTAAAAATAGTAATATATAATAAATATTGCAAGAACATTATACCAAAAAGGAGATTTAAGCGCAAATGAAACATCGAATAATATTGCATTGTGATGTAAACAATTTTTTTGCTTCTGTTGAATGTGCTTTAAATCCAAGTTTAAAAGATTTGCCACTTGCTGTTACAGGAGAAAAATCTAAACGAAACGGAATTGTTCTTGCAAAAAACAATTTAGCAAAAATGTGCGGAGTTCAAACGGGAGATGTAATTTTTAAGGCAAAACAAAAATGTCCCGACCTTGTTTGTGTTAGACCACATCATGATATGTATGAAAAATATTCAAAAAAAATAAGAAAAATTTACGAAGAATACACCGACAGAGTTGAACCTTTTGGAATTGATGAGTGTTGGCTTGATGTAACAGACACAGTAAAATTTTTTGGAACTCCACTTGACATTGCAAACACCCTTAGAAAAAGAATAAAAGAAGAAATTGGCGTTACAATTTCGGTTGGCATAAGTTTTTCTAAAATATTTGCAAAACTTGGAAGCGACATGAAAAAACCTGATGCCGTTACTTTAATTCCATATTCAACTTTTAAAAAACAAACCTATCACCTTCCGCTTAATAGTGTTATTGGAATTGGCAAAAGACTTGAAGTTAAATTGAATAAAATGAATATATACACCCTTGGAGATTTAGCTGGTTATGATGAAAAAATCATAAAAAAGAAATTTGGAGTTGTTGGAGAAAATTTGCAAAAGAAACTTCAAGGAATTGGCGATGATGAAATTGCAAGTGCTTTTGATTATAGACAAGTTAAAAGTATTGGAAATGGAACAACAACAATTGTTGATGTGAAAAACATGGAAGAAATGAAAAGCGTTGTTATGTTTTTATGTGACGAAATCGCATCAAGATTAAGAAAGAAAAATTTAGTTGGCTCTACAATTCATATAAGTTTAAGAACGAGTGAACTTACTTGGGCATCAAAAAGTCATACAATAGAAACTTTAACAAACACAGCAAAAGACCTTTTTGATGAAAGTATAAAAATGATTGAAAAAATGTGGGATAAATATACTTTAATAAGAAGTGTTAGAATAAGTGTTTCAAATTTACAAGATGAAACTGCAATAAATCAATTAAATTTTTTTGATAAAAAAAATAATAAAAAACAATTAAATAAAGCAATAGATAAAATTAGAGAAAAATATGGTTACAAAAGTATTCAACCCCTTATAACAAAAAACGAAGAGTTTATAAATAGCAACGCTCTTCGCCTTGATGATAGAGATTAAAAATAAATATAAAAAAATGTTTTAATTAAAATAAATATTATTAAAAATATAATTTTATAATAAATATTATTTATAAAAAATAATAATAAAAAATAATTATTTAAATTATAAAATAACAAAAAAATTTAATGTTAAAATTATTTTAAACAAGCAAGACAAGGCTCTAAAAATGGACAATCACAGGAGTTGTAGTTTAAATAACAAAAAAAGAGCCACAAGTTCGAGGCTCGAAAATTAACACTAATAATATGTAGTTTAAATAACAACAAAAGAGCCACAAGTTCGAGGCTCGGCGACTCGTCAAAACAATCGCTTTTGGCTTCAATTTGCTTTCGCAAATTTTTGCTTTACACTCCGTTTCTCCTCTCCCCGAAAAAGTTTCCGTTGGTACTTTTTGGGGGTCCCTAATAATTTGCAGGAGTT
>CALWEY010000092.1 GCA_944377435.1 uncultured Clostridia bacterium
ATTTAGACCCAATAACCGTTGAAGATGCAAAGGAATTTTTGGAAAATGTTGGTCATGATTTTTATGTTTTCTTAAACGCTGAAACGGGTAAAGTAAATATTTTATACAACAGAAAAGACGGCGAACTTGGTCTTATTGAATGCGTATACTAAGATAAGGTAATTTTTAAGTAAACAAGGGAATACTCTTCTTATAAGGAGAGTATTTTTTATGAATAAATTTAAAGGTCTTTTTACATTTTTAATGCTCTGTGCAATGTTTATTTTTACTGCGTGTAATTTAGGCGAAAATGCAATTATTGTTTCAATATATAACATAACGGGCTCAGGATCAAAAGATTACACTTTTAGTGTTTCATACCAAGAGGAAGATTTTTATAAGGATAAAGGTTGTGATATTTATATTAAAAGCGATGTTGAAAATTTAAAAATAAAAATAAAAAAAGAATATCAGGACTTTGTAACAATTGTTTTAAAAGATAAAAATGAATTTTATAGTTTAACTAAACTAATAAGCGATGCAAACAGTGAAAATGTTAAATTTTTAAAATATCAAAATATGTTAAATTCAATTTATATTATAAATAGCGAAAGTGATGCAACATTAGAAATAAAAGCTGTTGTGGGAGATATTACAGAAGCTAAAAGCATGTTATATAACACATTTGATGTGTCTAAAACATTGAAAATTGATATAAAAAAATATGAAAAATAAATAAAATAGTAAAAAATATTTGAAAAAATATATTTTTTAAGTTATTATCATATTATAAGGTGATTTATGATAGAAATTAAAAATCTTTATTTAAAATATATAAGAGAATATTATGCTTTGTATGATATTAACTTAAAAGTTGCACAAGGAGAAAGTGTTGCTCTTATTGGAGATGAAGGCAGTGGTAAAACAACGCTGTTAAGGGTGCTTTCAAAACTCGAAAAATATGATAAGGGCGAGATATATTTAAAAGAGATAAATTTAAAGAAAATAGATTTTAAAAATGATGTAAATTTAGGATATGTTGCTTTAAAGCCAGTTTTTTTAGAAAATAAAACTATCTATGAAAATTTAAAATATGTTCTTAAAGAAAGAAAATATAAAGATAAAGAAATTGAAGAAAAAGTAAACAATGCACTTATAGAATACAATATTGAAAAATTTAGAAATTTAAAAGCAAGCGAACTTTCTACTTATGAAAAGTATGTTGTTTCTCTTGTAAGACTTTCACTAAGACCACTTGATATTGTTTTAGTTGATAATATTTTTGAAGAACTATCTAGCGATGAAATATCAAACATTTTGGACCTTATAAAAAAATTGTTTATAGAAAAAAAGGTAACTACTTTGATTGCTTCAAGCAAAGAAGAACTTTTAAAAGATGTTTGTTCGCGTTTTGTTCATTTTGAATATGGTTCTATTGTAGATAAAAAGTAATGTTGTTTTATATAAGAAAAGTTAAATGTATTTAAAACACTTCACATAGAAGTGTTTTTGTTTTATAATCTTGTTATGATGATTAAAAAAATAACTTGCCCAAGATGTAATGAAAAATTGCCACAAAATTCTGTTAGATGTGCTTGTTGTGGCTTGATTTTTGATAGACTTAATTACGCAACAAATTCTGCTGGCAAGAAAATGATAAAAAACGGAAATCGCGATAAAGTTGTTTATGTAAAAAAATTGCCAAGCGATGTAAAAAAGTGGAAACTTATTTTAATGGGTGTTTTTACGGGCCTTTTTGGTGGTCATTGTTTTTATGTGGGAAGATATATTCGCGGTATTATTATGCTGTTTGGTGGCATTATTGCAATAGTTTCTGGAATTTTAGCGTCTTTTTCATTGCTTCCAGAAAGCATATTTACTCTTTGTGGAATAATTTCGGGAGTTATGTTTATTGTATGGCTTTTTGATGTTATAAATATATGTTTTTCAAAATTTAAAGTTCCTGTATACATTGAAAAAACGGAGGTTGAAAAATGAAAACTGTTATTGTTGGAGTTAGTGGCGGAGTAGATTCTTCCGTTGCTGCTTACTTATTAAAAAAGCAAGGATATAATGTTATTGGGCTTTTTATGGTAAATTGGGAAGAAGATGACGAAGATGGAGTTTGTACTTCTGCACAAGATTATGAAGATGTTAAAAGAGTATGCACAAAAATAGGCATACCTTATTATACAGTTAATTATTCTAAACAATATTATGAAAGAGTTTTTGAATATTTTTTGGAGCAGTATAAAAAGGGAAGGACGCCAAATCCAGATGTTTTATGCAACAAAGAAATAAAGTTTGGACCGTTTCTAGATTTTGCAAAAAAGATTGGAGCTGATTATATTGCAACAGGACACTATGCAAAAAAAGAAGAAAAAGATGGACTATATTACTTAAAAAAAGCAAAAGACTTAAATAAAGACCAATCGTATTTTTTAAATCAATTAAGCCAAGAACAATTAAAATATGTTTTGTTCCCACTTGATGATATTGAAAAACCGAAAGTAAGACAAATCGCCGAAGAGTTAGAACTTTGTAATGCGAAAAAGAAAGATAGTACGGGCATTTGCTTTATTGGTGAAAGAAATTTTAAGAAATTTCTAAAAAACTATCTTCCTGCGAAACCAGGAGAAATAAGAACACTAGACGAAAAAGTTGTAGGCAGACATGATGGACTTATGTATTACACACTTGGACAAAGACGAGGACTAGGAATTGGTGGTGCTAAAAATGGAAACGGCGAAAGATGGTTTGTTATTAAAAAAAATTTAAAAAACAATGTGCTGTATGTTCATCAAGGCGAGGATAGTGAACTTTTTACAAGTGGCATGAAATCGGGCAAATTTAATTGGATACCAACTTGTCCAAAAGAAAAAGAATTTGATTGTTTTGCAAAATTTAGGTATCGTCAACCCGACCAAAAAGTTCATGTTAAACAAGTAGATGATCATGTTGAAATATCGTTTTATGAAAAACAAAGGGCGGTAACTCCGGGACAATATGTGGTACTCTATACCCAAGATGGAACTTGCCTTGGCGGAGCTGAAATTGAAGAGACATATAAATAAAAAATTAAATAGAATTGTATAGATAAAGGAGAAAATATGAAAACAGAATTTTATTATTGTGAAACATGTAAAAGTATTGTAACAAATTTAAACGGTGTAGACACACCAAAAATTTGTTGCGGTAAGCCTATGAAAAAATTAGTTGCAGGAAGCGTGGAAGCTTCACAAGAAAAACATATTCCTGTTTGTGAAATGACTAATGAAACACTTAAAGTTAGTGTTGGTTCCATTCTTCACCCAATGGAAGAAAAACATTATATTGAGTGGATACTAATAAAAACGGACAAAGGTGAACATGTAAAATATTTAGAGCCAAATAAGGAGCCCGTTGCAACTTTTAGTGTCAAAGATGAAAAGGTGCAAGAAGTTTATGCTTATTGCAATTTACATGGACTTTGGAAAGTGGAATTATAAAAAATAATATAACAAAATTTGCACACTATATCTTAGGGGTGTTTTATGCCAGATTATGTAGTTGTGCTTATAAATTCTGTTGTGAGTTTTGTAATACTTTTTATAATTGCCAAAATGCTAGGTAAAAAGCAAATTGCCGAACTTAGTTTTATTGATTATGTTGTAGGAATTTCAATAGGTTCTATTGTTGCAAATTGGGCAACAGATTTAGATACATCTTTTGAACATTATTTAATTGCTCTTGCAATTTATTTTGTGTTTCCAATTTTAATAACATTACTTGAAAGAAAAACATTGCCACTTAAAGCGTTTTTAAGGGGAAGACCGATTATTATTATTGAAAATGGTAAATTTGTTTATGAAAATTTAAAAAAATCAAAATTAGATGTAAACGATGTTTTAGGAATGTGTAGAGATAAAGGATATTTTTCCTTGAGTGAGATTGCATATGCTATATTTGAAACAAA
>CALWEY010000093.1 GCA_944377435.1 uncultured Clostridia bacterium
AAAAGAATATCCTGATGCCAATAAATACACATTTATTGTTCTTGATGCAACAACAGGTCAAAACGCACTTAGCCAAATAAATCATTTTAATGAATATGTTAATCTTTCTGGAATAATACTCACAAAACTAGATGGAACTGCAAAGGGTGGTGTAGTATTTAGTATTGCAAAAGATTTACACCTTCCTGTTGTGTTTGTTGGAACAGGAGAGCAAATTGACGACCTAGAAAGGTTTGACGCAAAAGAATTTATAGATAATTTATTTTAAAAAAATAGGACGGTTGTCCTATTTTTTTAACTTATCACTGATATTATTTTTTCAAAGTTTTTTTCTTTTGCTTTTTTGTAGCACAAAAAGATGTCAATAAAAGACCATATTCCCAATGTTAGCCAACCTAATAACAATTTAACAACACCAACTTCAATATCGTCAATATAAAATCTGTCTATTGCAAAATAGCCTAAAAATAATGATAAAAAAATAACAACAACAGGATTATATAGATAGATTGAAGATAAATATATTTTAGCGTCTTCCGTTGATTTTTCTAATTTATCTCGCAAAATTAAACTTTTGTTAAGTGGTATTTTGTTGGCAAATTGTATCATTAAAGCATTTATTTCGGATTTTTCCATTTTTTTCTCCTTTTTGTATAATTTTAGGTTTTTTGACCTAATACTAATAATATATTAGGTTTTTTGACCTATGTCAAGTCTTTTGACCTAAAAGAAATTATCATATCAATATGAATTATAGTGAAGTAATAAAAGATATAATGATTGAAAATAATTTAAGCCAAGCTAAAATTGCAGAGAAACTTGGTGTTAATCAAACTACAATTAGCCAATGGTTATTAAACAAGAAAAAACCGGGATATGATAACATAATGGCAATATACAATGTTTTTGGAGTTACACCAAATGAGTTATTTGGAATAGATAAGTAATTATTTTTTTGTACAAGCAAAATTCGACTTTTTTCAACATATATATAATCTCAAAGGAGATTGTATGATATTTGAAAATTTTGTGTTATTTATGAACAAAATTCTTATGTTTTCATCTTACATAAATAACGCACAAGGCTTTCCAAAGCCACTTACAAGTGAAGAAGAAAAAGAGTGTTTCAAAAAGTTTAAAGAAGGTGATTTATCAGCAAGAGATAAACTTATAAACCACAATTTAAGACTTGTGGCACACATAGTTAAAAAATATTCTGGAAGTGGTGAAGCTGATGACTTAATTTCAGTTGGTTCAATTGGACTAATTAAAGCAATAAATTCGTTTGAATATGGAAAAGGAACGCAACTTTCAACCTATGCTGCTAGATGTATTGAAAATGAGATTTTAATGCTACTTAGATTAAATAAAAAGCATAAAAAAGTATATTCACTTGAAGAGAGTTTAGGGCAAGATAAGGACGGTAATGATATTGAACTTGCTGACATTATTCCATCATGTGAAGAAGAAGTTTTTAGTGTTGTTGAAAATAACATATTAACAGAAAAAATTTTGGACATAATTAGTAAACATTTAACAGAAAGAGAAGCTACAATTATAAAATTAAGATACGGAATAAACGGCACCCCAGCACTAACACAAAGAGAAGTTGCGCAAAAGCTTGGAATTTCAAGATCATACATTTCAAGAATAGAAACAAAAGCATTGCAAATTATACGAAATAATATGAATAATGAGGATTTTTTGTAATAATAAAAAAAATAAATTAAATTTATTAAAAAAACATTGAAAATAAAAATAAAATAATATATATTAAAAATATAAGGATAAAAAATGACAAAAGAAATTTTTATTAAATATGTTCAAGAACTTGTTTTACCATTATTCACAGGTTCGCATATTGCCGGTGAAGATATTTCTAGCATAAGAGATAATGAAGTTGCGCAAGGCGCAAACGGAAGCATGCTTGTAAAGCCACATAAAGAAGATGAATATCGTTTAATAATTAAACGAAGTCAACCCTTTAAAAATGCTGATATTGAACTCATGCAGGCAATAATTTATGAACTTGATAAAATAAACGAATTTAATATTACAGATGCAACATATAAACAAAGATTGCAAACTCTTGCAATGGAAAAAGCTATATGTAAATCGCTTACAGATGTTTCAAGTGATACGCTCCTTGGTGTAATTGCTGAACTTGATAGCTGTGCACGAAAAACTTATGAGGGACACAGAATAAAGTTTGGAATAATAATAAATGAATATAATGTTTGTCCAAACAAATCGTCTAATTTATTTTATCAAAATTTATTTAGAAAAGATTTTTTTGCTGTAATGTCAAATGGAGTACAAAGTTGTGTAGAAATCGACAAAGAAGGGTATGTTTTAGGACATGTACTTTTTGAAAAGTTGAGATTTGCACCAACAATTTCTCCATATGATTATATAAATGTTGCTAAATATTGTGGCGAAAAAAGAATTGGTATTATACTACTTGAAAGTGGTGAAATACTTCTCTTTAAAAATCACGAACTCATGTTTTGTAAAAGAAGAGGCGTGTGGGGAAGTTATTTCCATGACGAGATTATTCAGCTTTTGTCAAATAGGACAACTCACACAATCAAAGAAATAAGAAAAGCTATATACTTTACGGCGCTCGATTGTTCTTTTGCTGGAAGCGGTGGTTGTTTAGTTTATCTAAACAAAGATGAACTTGAAAATGCTCTTACTCATATTGATATAAACGATATAATGGACGAAAAGTATTTTGAAATTAAAAAGAAACAAATGATTGAAGAATCTCACAAATTGTATAATTTAAACAATCCTTTGCCTTTTGATGAAAATATAACTTTTAATGAATATATCGACCAAAACAAATTAGTTAAATCTGCATGTTTAAGAGAATGTATTGACAATAGAAAATTTCATGAACTTAACAGAAAATTAAGACAAGAAATTGCAAGTGTTGATGGTGCAACAATAATTGATAATGATGGAACAATTATAGCAGTAGGTGCAATAGTTCAAATTGAAGCTGGTTCGTCTGGTGGTGGACGACTTGCTGCAACAAGAACATTAGCTAAATATGGCGTAGCAATAAAAATATCCGCTGATGGTATAATGCAAGGGTTTATTAAAGATAGAAAAAATAATAAAGTAAAGCCAATATTTACCGTTGGTTAACCTTGACTTTTTTATGTTTTTGTGATACCATGAATAGGTAGTTAGCCAGATGGTTGCAGTATAGCCGTGATGACTATAATGAGGAAAGTCCGAGCTTCATAGAACAGGGTGCCAGTTAACTGCTGGTGGAGGCGACTCTAAGGAAAGTGCAACAGAAAATATACCGCCTTTAAAAGGTAAGGTTGAAATGGAGGTGTAAGAGACCACCGCTTGTTTGGTAACAAACAGGGCATTGTAAACCCCACTCGAAGCAAGGTTAAAAGAAACGCATATGTTGTTCGCATTGTTTCTTAAAAACACCGCTTGATTATATTGGAAACAATATAACTAGATAGATGACCATCTAAAACAGAACTCGGCTTATAGACTAACTATCAAAAAAAGTATGTAATTTGATTACATACTTTTTTTGTGTCAATAATTAGTTATGAATATCTATATTTTTGTTTGTTTTGTATTGTTAATCTTTGTTATTATTAAAATTTTAAATCGAAAAACAAAAAAAAGAGTTTTAAAGTGTCAAAAAACATATTTTTTAGCAAAACCTAAAAAGATGATATTTACAAGCATATGTTTAATGTTAAATTACTTTGGCGTAAAAGATTATAAAGAATTTAAATCGCTAAGTATTTTAAAACAACTCGACCATATTTTGTCATGTGTTTTATATAAAACTCCTGTAACATATAATTTAGAAATAGATAAAACAATTCTTAAAAATTTTGGTGTAGATATAAATCTGCCTATTTTTTATGTTAAAGAATACAACAAAACATTTTTAAAAGGTATAATGTTATCAAAAAAATATGTTAAATTTAATTTAATATTTAATGAAGAAAATTTTATAATGAATAAAAAACTAAATAAAATTAAATATTTTCTTTTAAATACAAATTTTGCAAGTGTCAAATTATTAAATAATATTTTCGCACTAAATATAAATACACCAAATAAATTTAAAGTTAAAAAAGTTGAGAATATTAACCAGATTGAAATAAAAAACAATAAAAAAGTTTTAATAGCAAATTCTAAAATAGAAAATAATTTTTTGTGCGATGTTTATAACAACAATAATGTAAATATAGAAATAAAAAAATGTGTAAACAGTGGAGAGTATTTGTATTTTAAAATTGTAAACAAATCGGAAACAATACAAAATATTGAATTAAGCTATAATTATAAATTAGAAGATAAATATTTTGCATATACAAAACAAGTCAATGGTTTATTGGTTAAAAATATTTTATCAAACCAAAACCTATATATTTGTAACGATTTTAACATTAAATGTTTTTATCCTAACAACATGAGAGAAGAAATCTCACTTCCATTTTTAAAAATGTATAAATGTTTTAACATAGCTCCAAAAACTGAAAAAAATTTTGTTTTATATATAGGAAACAAAAAAATAAATAAAACTAATCTTAAAGAAAGTTATAATTTGTACAATAAAAAGATAAACGAAATTGTAAACTTTAAGATAAAATGTCAAAATAAAACTTTAGAGTATTTAGTTAATTTTTATTTACCTAATAGAATTATACTTGAAGATGTTGACAAAACATATGATTTAAACATTGATAATTTTGAAGAGTGTTATTTTTTATTTAAACAAAAAAAGTTGTCTAATTTAAATTTTTATTTTTGGTTAAAGCATTATTACATTGGTATTGTTGAAGATAAAAATTTTATAAAAATTGATACAAAATTAAAAGAAGATTTTACACTATACTATAAATTAAATCACAAAACTAAGGAAATACAAGTTAAAAACAATGCAAATTTTCAAAAATATATGATTGTAAGTGGTGTTAAGTTTTATAATTGTAATCTAATAACAAAGCAAAATCTTGACACAATAGATAAACTAACGCTTGTAGTTTAGTTTTTTTTGTGATATTATTTACATGGAGAAAAAATGGAGAAAATACCACTTGCTGAAAGAATGAGACCAAAAACACTTGATGATTTTGTTGGTCAAAAACATATTGTTGGTAAGAATATGCTACTTAATCGTGCTATTATGATGGGAGAGATTGGCAGTTGTATTTTTTATGGTCCACCTGGAACGGGTAAAACAACATTGGCTAACATTATATCAAACACTCTAAATGGCAATTTTAGAAAACTAAATGCAGTTTCAAGTGGTGTAAGTGAAGCAAAGCAAGTGATTGAAGAAGCTAGAAAAAATAAAACCTTATATGGCAAACAAACTTACTTGCTTTTAGATGAATGTCATAGATGGAACAAAGCACAAAGCGATTGTGTTTTGTCTGCAATAGAAGATGGCAGTATAATTTTTATAGGTTCAACAACAGAAAATCCTTTTACATCAATGACGAGAGCTATTGTTTCACGGTGTCGAGTTTTTGAATTTAAACCACTATCAGAACAAGATCTAATTTGTGCAATGAAAAAAGCAATTTTAGATAAAACAAACGGGCTTGGAAATTTTAATATTGAAATAAGTGATGATGCGTTAAAGCATTTGGCATGGGCAAGTTCAGGTGATTTAAGAATGGCACTAAATGCCTTGGAACTTGCAGTAAGAACAACGCCACTAAATAAAGATAAAAAAATAGTGATTGATAAAACTGTTGCAGAGCAGAGCATACAAAAGAAAGCACTGTCTATAGATGAAACTCAATTTTATGATATACTTAGTTGTTTTTGTAAAAGTATAAGGGGAAGTGATACAGATGCAGCTCTATATTATTCACAAAGGTTAATTAGTGCGGGTTGTGATCCTTTAATAATTGCAAGACGACTAATAGCTCATGCAAGTGAAGATATTGGAATGGCAGACAGTAACGCGCTTTTACTTGCAACAAGTGCAATGTATGCGGTGCAAAATTTAGGGCTTCCCGAATGCTTGTTGCCACTTAGCCACGCAATTATTTATGCTTGTGAAGCAGAAAAGTCTAATTCGGTTGTGGTGGCATTAAATGCGGCAAAAGACGATGCGGAAAATGTTAAAGATGACAATGTTCCAAATCATCTTAAAAATCATCCATCAATAAATGGTCCTAAAACAAAATATAAATATCCACACGATTATGGTGGATATGTAAAACAACAATATTTGCCACACAGTTTAAAAGATAAAATATATTATGTTCCAAGTAGTAATGGAAAAGAGAAAAATTTAATAAGAAAAAAATTCAGATAGAAAGGAGATAAAAAATGTTAAAATTTATTGGAGTTGGAGATTTATTAAATCAAGAAATGTTAAACACATGTGCATACATAAAAGAAGGAAACAAAATGCTTATAATAGATTGTGGGATTTTGTCATTTAAAAGAATGATGGAATTAAATCTATTTGAAGATGTAAATGAAGTTTATATCGCAATAACTCATATGCATCCAGACCATGTCGGCGCTCTTGCAAGTTTGATATTTTATTTAAATACAAAAAATATTGTATCAAAAAACATCATCGTTCCTAGTGAAGATGAAGAGCAAAAACAAAATATAGTTAATTTTTTATCTTTGCAGGGAGTAGAAAATGATATATACAATATTGTTAAAGATGAAGACGCTATAATTTTTAATGATATGCCTAAATTTTCATATAAAAAAATAAAACATACAGAATTATTAAAATCTTTTGCAATAGAAATGTCATTCGCTGATAAAAAAGTGTATTACTTGGGTGATAATATAGATGAAAAATATCAAAAATCTATTGCTAAAAAACTTGGTGAGAATGATTTAGTATACACAGATTGTTGTGGTGGAAACACTGAACTGCATATAAGCTTATTACAATTAGCAAACATATATGACGAAAAGGTAAGAAAGCAAGTTTGTTGTATGCATTTTAAAGATGATGAGAACATTGACGAAGCAAAAAGATTAGGGTTTAGTGTGGCAATAAAAGAACAAAGCAAAGAAGAATATTTAAAAAAGATAATGTCTCACTAAGGAGATAAAATGAAGAAATCAACAAATTTATATTTTAATAATAATGTAGATACAAAAGAAAAACTAAATGCTATCAAATCAATAGGTTATGATGAATTTTTTACAGGAATATACGATAAATTAGAAACTATTCCTTGGAAAGAACAAATAGAATATGCAAAGAGAATTGGGTTAAACTGCACAATGATACATTGCTCATATAGAGAACCTCTTTTAAACAACTTTTGGTTGGACAATGAAATAGGTGAGCAGGTTTTTCAATCATATTTAGAGCAAATAAATTTATGTAAAGGTTACACAAAGAATTTTGTAGTTCACCTAAATGGCGATAAAAATAGCGTTGTTTCAGAAATTGGACTGAATAGAATTAGAAAGTTATTAGAAGAATGTGAAAAATATGATATCAATCTTTGTATCGAAAATTTATATTCAGCAAATGAAATACCATATATTTTTAAAAATATAAAACATAAAAATCTAAAAATATGTTTTGACACTGGACACAAAAATTTTTTAACGCCTAATTTTAACATTTTAAAAGAATATTTACCTTATATTTCTGTTTTGCATATTCACGACAATCACGGTGAAAAAGACGAACATTTAATTTTAGGCAAAGGAAATATTGATTTAAATGAGCTATCAAAGTATCTTAGTTGTAGGCAAGATTTAGTTCTCGCAAGTGAAATGAAAAATAACGAACCTAATTTTGTCAATGCTTTGAAAGAAGACTATAAAGCGTTAAGTATGCTTGAAAAAATGATTGAAAACTGTTATGAAAAATAAAAATCTCAAATAAATTTGAGATTTTTTATATTTTTGGTTCAAAATTTTCAAATATTATATTGTCGCAATATTTTACGACTTTCATGTATTCTTCTTGACTTTTTACGCACCATACAAGAAGTGGAAGTTTTTTATATTTTCTTACAAATCTATTTGGAACATTCCTTGCATCATAAGAGATAAAATCTGGTTTAGCTTTTTTGTTGAGTAGCATCCTCTTTAAAGCAAATTTTCTAATAAATGACATTTTTTCGCCTTTGAAAAAGCCAGCGAGTTGACCACGAAGAACATTTGGCGCAT
>CALWEY010000094.1 GCA_944377435.1 uncultured Clostridia bacterium
ATGTAATACCAAATGCAACATGGAGTGATGAAAGTTCTTATTCGTGGTGTTTCGATGGATTGCCAAAAAATTCAACAATTGCAGTAAGTTCTGTTGGCTGTATAAAAAATGCTAAAGCATTGCTAAACTTTTGCAAAGGTTTTCAAGAAATGGACAATAGACTAAGTCCAACAAAAATATTATTTTATGGAGTTATTCCAGAAAGTTTAAAGGGTGATAAAAGAATAGTTCAAATTGCTACACATATGCAAATACAGTTGCGAAATTTAGACAAGGAGGAATAATGGGAGGGAGAGGTTCAAGTTATTTTAATGCAAGTGGAAATTTTCGAATAAATGTAACAGATACATATAAACAGGATGAAGAAACAAAGAAAAGGACGAGAATAGTTGAAAAGTTAGTTAGCAGAAATGTTCAAGTTATGAAATCAACGGATAAAATTCCAGATGAGATTTTAACGCCAAATCTTAAACAGTTAGATAGAATAATGTCAAAATTTAGACAATATTCAAATTATGCTGAAGTGGAAAATTTAAAAGTTAGGACAGAAAAATTTAGCAATCCACGTATAAAAGCATGTTTTAGATGTAAAATAGACTCTTTTGAAAGACCAGAAATAATTTTTAATAAATCTTATGAAAAGGACAATGCGATAAATGTTAAAGAGCAAGTTCAAAAACAAATTGATATTGGATACTGGACAAAATCAGACAAACAAAATTTACTTGTACATACAATGACGCATGAAATGGGACACTATGTACAAAGAGTTATTACACAACAAATTGCAGAGAAGCGTGGAGAGATTGACAAGAGAGCTCAAAATCCATTAAAATATGATGACGAAATTGCTGTTGAAATGAGAACAAAGATAAAAAAAATATGCAAGCAAACGTTCAAAACAACGGGAGGAACAAGTATCTATGGGGCGAGTGACCCATATGAATTCTTTGCTGAAACATTTAGTGAAATGTTGACATGTGATAGTCCATCAAACACAGCAAAATCACTTGAAATTTATTTAAAAGGAGAAAAGTAAATATGTTATTAGAAAAACCACTATTTTTACAAAATCCAGAATGGTATATTGAAGATGATGATACAGGTAGATATCTTTTGACAGATAAGGCACCCAAAGAAGCACAGCAAAGTTATATTGAATTTTACGAAACTTTGGAAAATTCACGTTGGCATAGTCAGGAATTTAAAATTAAAGATATCAATAAATATATAGTAAAAACTACACATGAGAATTAAAATATAAAAAACCATAGTAATAACCTATGGTTTTTTATTATAACTTATCCATTTAAAAAAAGTAATTTTATTAAAAAACTTATCCAAAAATTTTATCCAAAAAATCATAAAATCCTTTTGTTATAAGGAATACAGCTTTTTATAGTAAAAACTGTAAATCCGTCGGCTTCGCCTTCGATGGTTCGAATCCATCCCTGCCCACCAAAAAAGTCCTTTTATAAGGACTTTTTTTGTTTTATAAAAATAACTACAATTATTGTTATATTATCTCTAATTTTTCTATTTTTGGTGGTTTATTTGGTTTTACCACTTGTATTTTTTTTGTTATACTGTCAATTTTTTCATCAATTTTGCTAACATTTTCAAGTTTATTATTTTCATTTGATGTTATTGTATCTTCTTTATTTTCTTTATAACAATAAGGGTATATTTTTCTGTGGCAATAAGGACAGTAAAAACAATTATATTTGTCGTTATTTTCATCGTTATATTCATCGTTATATTCATTGCCTTGTGTATCATCAATGTCTTGGTTATCATCATTTAAAGGTTTGTATGTGTCTATATTTTTATAACTTCCAAAAGTATCTATATTTGGCATATATGGATTATAATTTGTGTAAGGTGAGTAAGGAAACATTCCATAGCCATTTCCGCCAAAACCTCTAAATGCTCCATATACACCGTACCCATAATATGGATTTGTTGTTCCATAACCACCATAATTATAATTGTTATATGGGTAATTATATGGGTAATTGTATACTCTATTATTATTTTTGTAATCATTATAGTTAGTTTTGCTATTATTTGTATTTACTTTTTTGTTTTGTGCGTTATTAGATTTATAAGTGTCTATATTAGACCATGTTTTTTGAGTTGTTTCTGTGTTATTTAATATTTCTTCCATAGCATTTTCAAGTTCGTCAATATCATAACAAATATTGTTAAGATATGTGTTTCTAGATTGAAGATAAGATGATAGATTTGTATATTCATTGTATGTCTCAAAACTCTCATATCCGTTGATTTGTTTATCTTTTAGTTTTTCATAAGAGTTTTTCACATCATTTTTGGTAATTTCTAAACGATTAGTATTTAATAAAAGTTTACTGCACAAGTTTTTAGATTCTTTTGATTTTTCACTATCTATAGTTGTCTTTTTTTCTTCAAATTGGGTGCAAATAACCTTTATGTTGTTTGATTTAAGTTGAATATATTTTATTAAATTTTCTGTATTATCATTTAAATAAGATATTTCTTGGTGTATTTGACTAAACTTATTAGGTTGATTTAAAAATTCTCCATTCAAACTTGTAAAAGTAGAGCCATTATATCCTGTTCCTTCTTCTTCAAAGTTGTCAGAAGGTGAGTATGTTACAATCTCTTGTTCTGAATTTGTGCCTTTTTCGTTTATTTTATTTATATTATTGTTAAAAAAATCATTAGATGAAATTTGATATATATTTGAAGTAACAGTTTCTATTTTGTTAATTGTTTCTTTAATTGTATTTATTGTAGTTTGAGTACTATCATTACAGCCTATTGTTAAAAAAGATATAAAAACTAAAACTAATATAATAAGAAATTTTTTCATTATTCCTCCTATTTATAGTTTTTGCTAACATTATATTTTTATGTAAATTGTTTAATAAAAACAAAATAGGGAATAAACGAAATGGAGGAATCATGCAAGATAAAGTAAGAAACGAAAGGTACAATAATTATGTTGAAGCAAAAATTGCTAAAACTCACGCTTGGCCAAGTTTGTTTAATTCTTTTTGGGTTGGTGGTCTTATATGTACAATTGGTCAATTGTTTAATGATATTCTTCTTTTAAGTTTTCCTAATATGTCTACTCAAAGTGCTTGGGCATTTACACTTATATTTTTAATCTTTATGGCATCATTTTTAACGGGGCTTGGAGTTTTTGATAAAATAGGTGCATTTGCAGGCGCGGGGACTATAGTTCCTATAACAGGATTTTCGAATTCTATCGCAAGTCCAGCACTTGAGTTTAAAAACGAGGGAATCATATTTGGAATGTGTGCAAAAATGTTTATAATAGCGGGTCCAGTAATTGTTTGTGGAACAGTTGCAAGTATGATTGTGGGACTAATATATTTGTTTATCTAGGAGAATTATGGAAAGAAAGAGAGGACAACAAACAGTATTTTTTAAAAACAAACCAATTATAATTGGTCATTATTCAATTGTTGGTCCTAAAGAAGGTAAGGGACCGCTAAGAGATTATTTTAGTAAAATTGAAGAAGATGATTTATTTGGACAAAAAACATATGAAAAAGCAGAGAGAACTATGATTGAACAATCACTGCGTGGAGCAGTGGAAAACGCAGGAATTAAGTTTGGAGATGTGAGGCTTTTTTTATCTGGTGACCTATTAAATCAAATAATAAGTTCAAGTTACGCAGCAAGATCTTTTGATGTTCCATATGTGGGAGTATTTGGTGCTTGTTCAACAATGGCAGAAAGTTTGGCACTGGGAGCATGCTTGGTTGACGGCGGACATTTTGACACAGTTGCTTGTGCGACTTCTAGTCATTTTTCAACTGCAGAAAGGCAATTTAGATTTCCACTTGAATTAGGAACTCAGCGTCCTCCCACATCGCAATGGACTGTAACAGGTTCGGGCTCAACAATTTTGTCATGTAAGGGACATGGTCCAAGAATTACATGTGCAACATTTGGAAAGGTTACTGATTATGGAATATGTGATGTAAATAATATGGGGGCAGCTATGGCACCTGCTGCAATGAATACGCTTATTGCTCATTTTAAGGACACAAAAACAAAACCCGAAGATTACGACTTAATTTTAACTGGTGATTTGGGCAAATTGGGAAGTGAAATTTTAATTGATTTAATGGAAGACCATGGCTATAAACTTGGGTTAAATTATAAAGATTGTGGTCAAATGATATTTAAAAGAAATCAAAATGTGTTAATGGGTGGAAGTGGTTGTGGTTGTAGTGCAACAGTATTAAACTCAATTATATTAGATAAAATTATAAAAGGAGAATACAAAAGAGTATTGTTTATGGCAACAGGAGCATTACTTAGTACAACAAGTTCACAACAGGGAGAAAGTATTCCAGGAATTGCACACGCTATAGTTATTGAAGGAGAGAACAATGAATGATTGGTATGTTTATCTAATTGTGTTTTTAAGTGGTGGAATTATTTGTTTTATTGGGCAAATACTCATAATAAAAACAAAAATGACTTCTGCCAGAATACTTGTTACATTTGAGCTTTTTGGTGTGTTTTTGGCTGCTATTGGACTTTTTGATCCAATTAGTTCCTTTTTTAAGGCTGGAATAAATGTTCCAATTATTGGCTTTGGAGCATCACTTGCAAACGGAGCTATAAATGCAGTTAAATCAAAGGGTGTACTTGGTATTTTTACAGGTGGATTAGAAGCAACAGCCGGAGGTATCGCGGCTGCCATATTTTTTGCTTTTATATTTGGTATTATATTTAGAGCAAGAACAAAAAAGTTTTAGCAATTTTGTTTTAGAATTCGCATATATATTAACATGGTTAGGTGTAAAAAAAAACAAAAATTATATATGCCTGTAAAGTTTAAAATAGCTTTGTGTTTATGTATTTTTACATTGCTAATAATTTTTGTTTTTGTATATCTAAATAATGTTGTTAACCCCGTTATAATTGAATCAAGCATGGCAAAAACTCGTTCTCTTTCTCAAAAAGCAGTAGAACAAGCTATATATGACACAATTAAAGATAATGCAATATATGATTCCCTTGTTATGATTACGAGAGATGATGCTGGTGATGTGGTTTACATTAGCACAAATACTCTGCAAATAAATATTTTGGCAAGAGAACTTGCAAAGTCTGCCCAAGAAAGGCTTGAAGATTTAGGGGCGGAAGGAATAGATATTCCTCTTGGAACATTTACGGGTATGCCAATTTTTGTTGGCAGAGGACCTGACATAAATATAAAACTTTTACCGATTGGCAGTATATCATGTAAATTTAGTTCTGAATTTATAGATGCTGGTATAAATCAAACGAACCACAAAATATACTTAACTGTAACTTCTAATGTCTCGGTGATTTTACCAACTGCAAACCAAAATGTGCAAACAACAACACAAGTGCTTATTGCAGAAAGTATTATTGTTGGCAAAATTCCTGATACATACTTAAATTCTGCTAGTATTGACGATATGCTAAATTTAATTCCTGGAGATTAAATTATTGAAATCATCAGGGAATGGAACTGTTAAGAAAATAGATTCTTTGTTTGTAGGGTGTATAAACATTAATTCCTTACACAAAAGAGCAGTGTGATTTATAAGTTCGCTTTTTGTACCATAAAGACAATCTCCGAGCAGTGGGTGTCCTATACTTGACATATGAACTCTAATTTGATGTGTTCTTCCATGTTGTAATTTTATTTTTACTAAACAATATCCACTAAAGTTTTTAACAACTTCAACAAATGTTTTTGCACTTTTTCCACTAGACGAAACTGTTCGCTTTTGGAAATTATATCCATCTTTATTTATTAAAGTTTCTATTTTTTTGTCGATAACAATATTTTCATTGTCGGGTAAATTGCCTTCACATAGTGCATAATATGTTTTGCTTGTATTATTTTCTTCATTTAAAAAATTACTTGCTAAACTGTTTTTTGCAACTAATACAAGACCGCTTGCTTCTTTATCTAAACGATTTATAATTCTAACAACAAAATTAGGATCTTTCTTTTCCATGTAGGCAAGTATTGCTCCGCTTAAATTAAAAGAAAAATGTGATTTTGATGGCATACTAGGCATATTGCTTGGTTTATTAACAACTAAGACATCATCATCTTCATACACTATATTTAGTGGTACTATGCAAGAATAAATACTTGTTTTTGTGTTAGGGTTAACATTTATTGAAATTATATCATTTTCTTTAACGATTGCATTTATAAAACAATTTTCGCCATTTAGCTTAATATAACCAAATTCTTTTCTTAAATTTTTTAGATAATTTTCACTGTACTTATTCATTTTTAGATATGAATAAATAGTTTGTTTTTCTCTTGGTCTTGTTACCGTAATATCTTTGTATTTTATTTCCATATAATATATTTTAATAAAAAATATATAATTTGCAAATCAATTGACAATCTTTTTTTAATATGTTATCTTTTTTATGTTTTTGAAAAACTATGATGAAAGACTAGTAACTGTTCTAATATCAAATAGAGAGGAAAATTCGAGGCTGAAAGATTTTCTTTGATAATTACAGCGAATTCACTTTCTAGTTGCCAACTGAACAAATTTAAAATTTTAGTAGGATTGGTCGGGAAATCCCGTTATAGATTAAATGAGTGTGCTTTGCATAACTTAGGTGGTACCGTGGTTAATTCACCCTAAGATTGCAAAGTTTTTTTATTTTAAAGGAGAAATGATGAAAGAACAAATTAACAGTTTTTTACAAAAAGCACAAGAAGAATTAAATGCTTGCAACTCGCTTAAAGAACTAAACGAGTTGAAAATAAAATTTCTAGGAAAACAAGGTGAACTTACTTCTTTTCTTAGAGGAATGAAAGATGTTCCAAAAGAAGAAAAACCACAAATGGGACAGCTAATTAACAATGCACGAAACATAGTTGAACAAAAAATAAGTGAATTAGAAAATAAGTTTAATGAACAAGCGTTAAATGAGCAGTTACAAAATGAAAAAATTGATATAACTGAGCCAAGTAAAGGTATTGAAAAAGGTGAATTGCATCCACTTTACAAAGTTTTTGATAAACTTATAGATTGTTGTGTTGAAATGGGTTTTAAAGTTATTACTGGTCCAGAAGTAGAACAAGACTACTACAATTTTGAAGCTTTAAATGTGCCAAAAGATCACCCTGCAAGAGATATGCAAGATACTTTCTTTGTAAATGACAATATTTTACTCAGGTCTCAAACATCGTCAGTACAAGTAAGGGCAATGCAAAATTTAAAACCACCTTTTAAAATCGTAAGTCCCGGAAGGACATAAAGAGCAGATAGCGATGCAACTCACAGCCCTGTATTTCATCAATTTGAAGGTTTAGTTGTAGATGAGAATATTTCAATGATAGATTTAAAGAGTATGCTTACAAAGCTTCTTTCAATGTTATTTGGTGAAAACACAAAAATAAGATTTAGACCATCATACTTCCCATTTACAGAGCCAAGTGTTGAAGTAGACGCAACTTGTCCATCTTGTGGTGGAAAAGGCTGTAACCTTTGTAAAGGCACCGGATATATGGAACTTTTAGGGGCAGGAATGGTAAATCCAAAAGTTTTAGAAATGAGTGGAATAGATAGTAAAAAATACACAGGATTTGCCTTTGGTCCAGGTGTTGATAGGCTTGCGATGGTTGTAAATAAAATACCTGATCTTAGAATGATGTTTGAAAACGACATTAAATTTTTGGAGCAATTAAAATAAGTAGGAGAGAAAAATGAAAGTAGCGTTAAATTGGTTAAGAGATTTTGTTGATATTGATGTTTCACCCGAAGAACTTGCACAACTCTTAACAAACTCAGGAAATGAAGTTGAAGAAATTATATACCAAGACAAATATTTAAAAAATGTTGTTGTTGGAAAAATATTAGAAATAAAAAAACACCCAAATGCGGAAAAATTAGATATTTGCCAAGTTGATATTGGTTCTAAAATTACACAAATAGTAACAGCCGCAAAAAATATTAAAGTGAATGACCTTGTGCCTGTTTCACTTG
>CALWEY010000095.1 GCA_944377435.1 uncultured Clostridia bacterium
GGCATATTATAGTGATGAATATATCTTTTTATTTCTTCATTTTCGTCTAATATTTCCATTTTTTGTGCATCAGAAATTGGTCCTAGTGTGCAAGTTGTTAAAACTTGTGTTTGTCCTCTTGTAAAAACACCAGTACCATGTACTCTTGGTAACACACCTACTTCACACCAAATTGGTCTTATTTCGGTTAGTTTTCTTCCGTCTGGTCTTACATTGTCATTTAGTATTTTGTTTCTAACTATTTCTTTTGTTAATTTATAAAGAACATCACCAATTTCTCTTTCTCGGTCTACAAACTGTGTTGCAAAATGTTCCTTAACTAAACTATCAACTTCCTCTTGATTCTTTTGTCTTGTTTCTCTATCAAAAGTATCAAGTGCTTTTACCAATTTGTCATAAGCAAATTCTCTAACCGCATTTTCAACATCTTCGTGTGGCAAATAACTTACATATGGCGCAACTGGTTTTCCAATTTCTGCCTTCATTTTTAGTTGGAACTCAACTTGTTTTTTAATTTCCTCATGTGCAAACATAATTGCATCAAGCATTGTTTCTTCACTAACTTCGTTTGCACCTGCTTCAACCATTAAAATTGCTTCACCTGTTCCACTAACTGTTAAATGCATAGAACTTTGTTCACGCTCTTTTTCATTGGCATTTACAATAAATTTTCCATCTACACAAGAAACTAAAACAGATCCTGTTGGTCCTTGGAAAGGAATGTCAGAAATTGTAAGTGCAATGGACGAACCAAGCATTGCAAGTGGTTCAATTGCAACATCTGGATCAACTGAAAGTGCAGTTGCAACAACAGAAACATCATTATAAAAACCTTTTGGAAATAGTGGTCTAAGTGGTCTATCAATTAGTCTTGATACAAGAATTGCTTTGTCAGCAGGTCTTCCTTCTCTCTTTTTATATCCTCCTGGAATTTTTCCAACTGAGTACATTTTCTCTTCAAAATCTACTCCAAGAGGAAAGAAATCTATTCCTTCTCTTGCTTCTTTTGCCATTGTAACATTTACCATTACAACAGTTTCTCCACATCTAACAATACATGATCCGTTAGATTGTTCACAATACTTTCCTGTTTCTACAATAACTTTTTTTCCACCAATTTCTGTTTCAAAAATTTTTGCTATACTACTCATTACTACCTCTTTACAAACTTTTTAAATTAAAAAATAAGGGGTATTACCCCTTAAATTATCTTATATTTAATTCTTTTTTGAGAGCACGATATGCTTCTATATCTTTGCTTTCAAGATATGATAAGAAACCTTTTCTTTTTCCAACCATTTTTAAAAGGCCTCTTCTAGAATGATTATCTTTTTTGTTTACTTTTAAATGTTCTGTTAATTCATTTATTCTTTCTGTTAAAAGAGCAATTTGAACTTGAACTGAGCCCGTATCATTTTTTGATTGAGCAAACTTTTCGATAATTTCTTGTTTTCTTGCTTTTTCCATTTGTTCCTCCTATATTTTTTACGCCGTAAACAAAGGACATCGTTAGAGGAAAATCGATCGCCTGTGCCAACGGACGATAAAAGTATATCATACCACACAAATACTGTCTAGTATTTTTAAGAAAAAAGATTTTTCTTTTTCTCTATCATTTCGTCTATTCGTGTGATATATTCCCTTATATCTTTAACATTTGCAAATCTTTCTATTCTATTGTCAATATTGTATACTCTCTTTGAAATTGCATTTGCGCCACAAGCCAAAATTGATAAACTTTCTTCCATGCTATCAACATTAAACAAGCATACCTTTTCTTTAAAGTAACCAACATTTTCTTGACCTTGCGATTGATTTTTTTGACGATATAAGTAGTATGGTTTATAACCATTTTTATGCAAAGTTTCACTTGCATATTTTATCATATCTTCTGTTGTTGTATTTGTTTGTGTATCTCCACTATTTGCAAAAACCGAACCGTTTTTTACTGATAAGGTATGAACTGTTATGTTGTCGGGTGCAAGTTCTATTGCTGTATCAATGCTTTTTTTAAATCCTCTTAATGTTTCACCTGGCAAGCCTGCAATTAAATCCATATTTATAACAAATTCAAAAGGTAAAGCAGTTTTATATGCCTGAATTACATCTTGAACAGTATGTTTTCTACCTATTCGTTTAAGAGTAGAGTCGTTAAATGTTTGCGGATTTATGCTTATTCTTGTTACATTGTGCTTTTTTAAAACTTCCAATTTTTCTTTTGTTATTGTGTCAGGTCGTCCACATTCAACAGTAAATTCACTTACAGGATAATTTAAATTGCTTAAAAGCATATCAAGTTCATCACTTGATAATACTGTTGGAGTTCCACCACCAATATAAATAGTTCTAAGAACATATGCATTATCAAAAATTAGTTTTTTTGTTTCATTTATTTCTTTAATTAAAGCGTTTAAATAGTCTGGCATCAAGTTTTTCACCCTATCATATTCGCTTGATATAAACGAACAATAACTGCATCTTGTTGGACAAAAAGGAATGTTTATATATAAGTCCACCAATTTATCGTTTCTTATTATGCATTTTTGATTTTGAATTACATTGCTTACAAGTTTTGCTTTCTCTTCACTAACTAAAAAATTCTCCATCAATGCTTCTTTTAACATATAAGGTTCTACACCTTGCTTTAATAAGTCATAACCAATTTTTGTTGGTCTAATGCCTGTAAGTGAACCCCACGGCATATTTTTAGCAAAATGATTTGAAAGCATTTTATACAGAGATAATTTAATAAATCTCTTGATCTGTCTTTTCTCTTCTAACGCATCTTGTGCAAATTTTATTTCTTTTTCTTCTTCAAACGAAAAACTTTCATTTATGTCTTCAATGGTATAAATGTTTTTAATTAAATTTTTATTTCTAGTAAGATTATGCGTTAAAATTGGCTTTTCTTCGTTCAATTTTTTATCAGGATAAAACAAATGCATAACATCAAATAAATCATTTTCTATTCTTTCGTAATTTGTTATTATTTTCATTTATTGTCCCACCCTAAACACATCTTCAACACAATTTATATCTTTAATGATATTTATTATTTTTGTTAAATCTTCTTGTCTATGAACTTCTATTTTTGCTGTTGTTGCTATTTTATCTTGAGCATTTTCTTTACTATCTAATCCTAAAATTCTATAACCTGCACCAACCAATTCCTGCGTTAGAGTAACCAAGAATTTGTCCGATGGAGATGAAATTATTTTTACTAAAACGCTTGTTGTTCTGCTTTCTATATTATCGTCCCAAACAGCATCAATAAGTCTTTCAGTTTCTAAATATTTTAAATTTGGACAATCTTTTCGATGAATAGTTACCCCTCTTCCACGAGATATATATCCCTTAATTGCTTCACCAAAAACAGGAGAACAACATCCAGCATATCTAATAAGCATTCCGCTATCACCATCTACAAGAATTCCATCTTTATTTCTTTTTATTGTGAGCGAATTAGTTGTTTGACTTGTTTCTTTATTTACAATCTCATCTTTATGATCTTGCTCGTAAAGTTGACAAAGTTTGTTGCAAATATTGTTTACTGGTACACTTCCGTAACCAATTGATGCAAAAAGTTCTTCTTTTGTGTTAAAAACATATTTGAATTGTGCAAGGTCTAGATATTTATCAACAAGCAATTTATTTGGAGAATATCCCCTAGTTTTTATTGCTTGTTCCAACATACTTAATCCAAGTTTAATATTTTCTTCTTTTAATTCATGTTTAAAATAAGAATTTATTTTTGATTTAGCGGAAGATGTTTTTACAATTTTAAGCCAATCTTTTGATGGTCCTTTTGAGTTTTGAGATGTAATTATTTCAACAATATCACCATTTTTCATCTTGGTAGAAAGTGGCTTAATATTTCCATTTATCTTTGCTCCCACGCAAGTATTTCCAATTTCCGAATGTATGCTATATGCAAAATCAAGAACAGTTGCACCATCTACAAATTCTAGAACTTTTCCTTTTGGTGTTTGCACATAAATTTGACCTTCACACAAATTTGTTCTTAATGTATCAACAAACTCTTCACCCGACAAGTCTTTGGAAGATTCCATAATTTCTCTAAGCCATGATATTTTTTTATCTAATTCGCTTAATTTGTTTTTCTTTTCTTTGTATAGCCAATGTGCAAAAACACCAAACTCTGCAAGTTTATGCATTTCATATGTTCTTATTTGAATTTCAAGAGGTCTTTCATTTTCAGCAATAATTGTTGTATGCAAAGATTGATAACCATTTGGTTTAGGCGAAGCAATATAATCTTTAAATCTTCCTTCCATAGGTTTATAAATTCCATGAATCTTACCAAGTACTGCATAACATTCTTCAACAGTATCAACAATAACTCTAACAGCAATTAAGTCATAAATGTTTGCAAGTGAATAACCTTTTGATTTTATTTTTTTATAAATACTTGAAAAGTGTTTTTGTCTTGCTGTAATTGTTGCATTTTTTAAATTTAATTCTTTTAATATTTCTTCAAGTTTTTTAGTTGTTATCTCTATTTGTTTTTGATTAACATCTCTTTGAAGCATAACACTTTTTGCAAGGTTTTCGTATGTTTTAGGATTTAAAAGTTTAAGACAATAATCTTCCAACTCAGATTTTAAAGAGTTTAGTCCTAGTCTCTCAGCAAGTGGTGCATAAATTTCTCTTACATCTAACAAATTCTGATGTTGTTTTTTTGTTAGTGGCAATTTATAATTTGATATATCATAAAGCATAATATAAAGTCTAATAACAATAACTCTTACATCATTGCTCATAGCAATAAACATTTTTCTTAAAATATCTGCTTGCTCTTGTTTTGACATACCTTCAGTTATTGTAAAGTTTGTCATTAAACTGTTATAAACTTTTAAAATGTCCGGATCTGTGTTTTCATCAAATTTATAATTTAATTCAAATGCTAAATACGCAAAAATAGAATCTAAATCTAATCTAAATTTAATTAAATTATTTATTATTTTAGAAATTTTTTCTTCTTTTGTTGTGTCTGCATTTTCACATATTTTATTTAGTAAAATAATATCCTTTTCATTTAAATTAAAATTTTGACTAATAAGCAATTTAATTTTTTCCATAAATTCTCCTAATTAAATTTGCAGTATTAAAAATTTTTGAATTATTTAATTCTGTTTTAATATTTTTATTTATTTTAAAGGCATATAAACCATCTTGAGTATAAGAATTTATTATTTTTAATTCAGTTAAAATATAAAAATAAATTAAAAAATTATTAAAATTTATTTTGTATTTTAATTCTTTAACCATTTTAGAATATATACTTAAAATATTTGTAAATAAATTATTTTCTATTTTTAATAAACTAATATAAAAACTTTTTATTGCACTTCTATTTAAATTTAGACCATTAAATAAATCTTTATCATTTGCGTCAATTTCTGGAATATAAATTTCTGCTGACGATATATTGTTTATTGCAGTAAGATAGCTTAAATCTAACACGGTATCTAAAAATATAATTCTTTTATAACTTTTTGCAAAATTTATTTCAAGTGGACATAAATTTATAGCGTTAAACCCTGTTGTGTTTGTGTCAAGAAAATTGATTTCAAATATATTTTTTAAATCATAAGAAGAAATAAATTTTTTGTATTTATCAATATTAAAACAAACAAAACAAGTCCCAAAAACATTACTTGAACAATCAACAACAAAGTTTAAAAGTTCGCTTTCGTTATACACTTTTACATTTTTATTTTCTTGACCTTTAAAATCTAAATACTTGAACTGATTAAATTTAAAAGCATTAAAATATTTGCTTGCATTGTCTTTTACTTCATCGCTTGTAGTAAATGTTTTTGTTATACCCTTAAAAATGCCCCTATTAAAAGTTTGCAATTCAAAAATAAATTGATATTCTCTTCCAAAGTTAAGTCTTGGATAATGTTTTAAATAATTAAAGAAAATTAAATTTAATTTTTTGTTTATTCCAATATAAGCGTGTGGAGAGTTTGTTTTTAATGGAGTTAGTTTTATGGAAGATGTTTTTATCATAAATTTAGGTTTTGAATTTTCACAGCCACAAGGCTCTATTTTTTTTAAATCTTCAAATAATTTCTCGGTTAAATCATTAGTTGTTAATTCTAAATCATAATATTCAATTGGAATAAACGCTTTTGTGTTTATATTCTCAATCATAAAAGAACATACTCGATTTTTAAATTCTTCAAAATATTCGGATTTAAGCGTTAAGCCTGCAGCAACCTTATGCCCACCAAAAACTTCTAATATATCTTTAACGGAATTTAAAACTTGATGGATATTTACATCTTCAATGCTTCTTGCTGAACCTTTTAATTCTCCATTATTTTCTGAAAATAAAATGACAGGCCTATTATAAATTTCTAATATTCTAGAACACACAATTCCTAAAATACCACTATCCCAATTACTTGATTTTAAAATTATAGCCGGAAGTTTAGACATGTTTTTATCTTTTAATTCTTCCATACAATCATCATATACTTTGTTACAAAGTTCTTGTCTTTTTAAATTATGATTATTTATTTTATCAATAAGTTGTTTAACCTTTGCAGGATTAGTTTCTAATATTAGTTCAAGAGAATCACTTGCATCACCCATTCTGCCAGATGCATTTAGTTTTGGAGCAATTTTAAATGCAATATCACTTGCTTCAATTTTATCTAAGTTGAGTTTGTTTTGTTTAAATAAGCATTTTAACCCATATGGTAAATATTTATTAAATAATTTAAGGCCTTTAGCAACAATAACTCTATTTTCATGTGTTAATGGAACTATATCTGCGATTGTAGCAATACACGCTATTGGTAAAACATCATCGCAATTGTTTTCACCTAAAATTGCTTGTGAAATTTTGAAAGCAACACCAGTTCCACAAAGCCCATTAAATGAGTATTTTTGCCCTTCAAGTTTTGGATTTACAATAATTGTTTGTGGCAAAATTTCGGGTATTTCATGGTGGTCGGTTACTATGATATCAATTCCCAATTTTTTGCAGTATTCTACTTCATCATGGCATGTTATACCACAATCAACCGTTACTATCAAATCTGGTTTTTTATCTTTACAAATTTTATCAATAACATCATTTGTTAATCCATAGCCATCAATAAATCTATTTGGCAAGTAGTACCTTGCATCTATTCCTAACTTTTTTAAAGTTATAAGCATAATTGAAGTTGCAGATATTCCGTCAACATCATAATCGCCAAAAATTAAAATATCTTTTTTGTTTTTAACCGCTTCTTTTATTTTTTCGCAACATTCTTTCATTCCATCTAAAAGATAAGGATCAACAAATGGTTGAGTTAATGGCGACAAAAAACTAGATATCTCTTCACTTGTTCTATATCCTTTT
>CALWEY010000096.1 GCA_944377435.1 uncultured Clostridia bacterium
TGGTGCGAGTGACGGGACTTGAACCCATACTCTTTCGAACTTGCCCCTTAAACAAGCGCGTCTGCCATTCCGCCACACTCGCACATTTAACATGTTAAATACTATCACTTGAATTATAAATTGTCAAGCAAAAATTATTTTTTTGTAAACTTATTATAAATTTGACATTTTTGCCATTTTGTTGCATCATTGTGTCATGGATATTTTAGATATAGTTTTATATTCACTAATAGCATTTGTTGTGTTATTGATTGTTATTGGACTAGCCATTGCAAATTATGCAGGTAAGAATCTAATAACGATTTACAATGAAAACGCAGATGTGGTAATTGATTTTTATAACACACTCAATTTTGCCAATCTTGTATCAAACGGCGAGTTTAATGGCGAAATAAAGTCAAGGGTTATTGATGGAATTCTTACAGACAACTATTATAACAAAACAATATCTCTTTCAAAAAATGTTGCTTATGCAAACAATGTATCGGCATATGCTGTGTGCGCTCATGAGCTGGGACATGCGATTCAATTTAGAGATTATCCCCAAAAAATGAAGTCTTTTTCATCAAAGCAACTTATAAGTAGAATTTTATCTAAATTTACATTACCAATTTTTATAATAGGTATAGTTTGTATTTTTTTTAATATAATATTAGCAGTTTGTATTTTAGGAATAAGTGTTTTAACTTTTATAATAGGACTACTTGCCAAATTAAGCACGATAAAAATTGAAAAAGAAGCATCGCAAAATGCGTTAGTCCTTTTAAAAAAATATACAGATTGTGATGATGATATGATTAAAAGAGCAAAGAAAGTGCTTAATGCGGCAAAACTAACATATATTGCATCATTTTTAAAAAGTGTTTTAGCATGGACAATGCTTGTTAATAAATATGATTTTTATTAAAGGAGAGAAAAATGTTAATTTTATTTTCACCAGAGTATATTCAATATACATTACTTGGAATAATTTTATTGCCAGGTCTAATTTTTGCAATAGTAACTAGTGCAAGAGTAAATTCAACATTTAACAAATATAATCAAGTTTTATCTAGCAAAGGATACACTGGGGCAATGGTTGCAAAAAAACTGCTTGAAAGCGAAGGGATTTATGATGTTGAAGTTGTTAAAAACGGAAGCAGTGAACTTACCGACAACTTTAATCCAGAGACTAAAGTTATTTCCTTATCTAACAAAGTGTACGATTCCATGAGTATAGCTTCACTTGGTGTTGCAGCACACGAAACTGGTCATGCAATTCAACATGCAAAGGGATATGCACCTTTAAAAATTAGAACGGTGTTAGCAAAAACTAGCACTTTTATGTCTGCTTTTGTTTGGCCTTTAATTGTTATTGGTATCATATTAGATTTTGCATATGTTGGTGGATTTATCGGCAAGGCGTTTTTATGGGCAGGAGTTGGATTTTTTTCAATTAGCTTAATATTCTCACTTGTTACACTACCCGTTGAATTAGATGCGTCAAAAAGGGCATTATCACTTTTAGTAAGTAGTGGTTCATTAGACGAGATGGAAGTTAAGGGTGCAAAAAAAGTATTATCAGCTGCTGCTATGACCTATGTTGCTGCTATTGTTGTTTCAATATTGCAGTTGTTAAGATTTGTGTTGTTTTTCTTACTCAATTCACGAAGAAGTGATTAAAATATTGCCAAGTTAAAAAGATAAACACCATAAAATTATGGTATTTTACCTATTTTAATTTGGTTTTTTTAATTATGTTTGTATAATATCTTTATAAATCAAAAAATTGGATAAACTATAAAATGGGAGATAATATGGAAAATATTTGGAACAAATATTCTGAAAATAAAATTAAAAATATGGAAAAATTTTGTGATGAATACAAAAATTTTATATCTAGTTGCAAAACAGAAAGGGAATGTATAGATTTTTTTTCCAATATAGCAGAAAAGAACGGGTTTATAAATCTTGAAAAGGCATTAAAAGAAAATAAAAAATTAAAAGCTGGTGACAAGGTTTATGCCGTAAACATGGGCAAAGCTATGCTACTTATGGTTATTGGAAGTGAACCTATGATTAAAGGTTTAAACATTATTGGTTCACACATAGATAGTCCAAGATTGGATTTAAAAGCAACTCCAATTTATGAAAATAATGAACTTTGCATGCTAGATACTCACTACTATGGTGGTATAAAAAAGTATCAGTGGACAGCATTGCCACTTGCAATTCATGGAACAGTTGTAAAAAAAGACGGTACCAAGATAAAGCTTGTATATGGCGAAGAAGAGGAAGATGCTGTTGTTGGAATATCTGATTTATTGCCACACCTTGAAAAAGAAAAAACTAAACTTGAAATAAAAGGCGAAGATCTAAATGTCCTAGTTGGGTCAATTCCTGATAAAACGGCAGAAAAAGACAAAGTAAAAGCAAACATCGTAAAAATTTTGAAAAGCAAAAATATTGATGAAGATGATTTATTTTCTGCGGAACTAGAAATTGTGCCAAGTGGAAAAGCTCGTGATTTTGGACTTGATAGAAGCATGATTATGGGGTATGGTCAAGATGATAGGGTTTGCGCTTTTACATCTTTTAAGGCACTTGTTGAAATTGAGAAAACAAAAACTACAGCGCTTTGCTTACTTGTTGATAAAGAAGAAATAGGAAGTGTTGGCGCAACAGCAATGAATAGTAAATTTTATGAAAATACCATTGCAGAAATCATGAATTTATGTGGACAATATGATGAACTTAGTATGCGTAGAGCGTTAAATAAAAGTAAAATGCTATCTAGCGATGTAACGGCAGCTTATGATCCAAATTATCCAACACCAATGAATGAAAAAACAGATGCACATCTTGCAAGAGGGATAGCGTTTAATAAATATACTGGTAGTAAAGGTAAATACGATGCCAACGATGCTAATCCTGAATTTATTGCAAAATTAAGAAATGTGTTAGATGAAAACAAAGTATTCTACCAGGCGACAGAAATGGGAAAGGTAGACGCGGGTGGCGGTGGAACTATTGCCTATATAATGGCAGGTTATGGAATGGAAGTTATTGATGCTGGTGTGCCACTATTAAATATGCACGCGCCTTGGGAAATATCTTGCAAAGTAGATGTGTATGAGAGTTATCTTTGCTATAAGGCATTTTATAAATTATAAAAAAAACCACAGATGTGGTTTTTTTTATTTAAAAACACTATTCCACGCCTAAAAGTTCATCTAGTGAGACATCATAGATTTTTGATAATTTTATTAGGTTTTCGTATTCAGGTCTTGTTTTGTCATTTTCCCAACTAGAAATATTAGTTTGGTCTATGCCAATCATTTTTGCGACTTCCACTTGGGTTAAATTATTTTCAAGCCTATATTTTTTAAATCTTTTTCCAAATTCCATAATATTCAATTTCCGTAGTATTAGTATATACAAGTTGCTAAAAATCTTTAATTTTTATGTGCATTACCTATATTTTTTGTCATATTTTATCAAATAATTGGTTATTTTGTCGTATTTTGTTATTTTATAAATGTGATTTTTAGCATTAAAAAAATTTTGTTTGTTTTGTTAGGGTTTTTAGTTGTAACAATTATAAGTTTAGTTACAATATTTTTATTTACAAATAAAGATGATAATGATAAAAATGACAGCGACCTTGAATGTGAAAACTATCAAATAGAAATTATTTGCAATGAAGAAATAAATTTGTTTATTGATGATGAACCAGTAAAATTGCAGTATGAAATAAATAATCCTTCTAATGTTTATTACACTATTGAAATATTAGTAAGCAATGATAACATTGAAATTTCAAATAATATTATCACTCCTAAAAAAGTGGGAGAAAGTTTAATAACTATAAATGTAAATACAAAATATAAAACAATTTCTAAAGAAATAAAAATAATTGTTTTGCAATCATTAACAAATGCAAATTTAAAAATTTTAAATGACAAAAAAGAAGAAGTTGACAAGGTTTTTGTTGGAGAAAGTTATTTTCTTGAAGTAGAAACCAATGATGAGATAAAAGAAGACTACTTTATATATACATCTGAAAATATAGAAGATTTTATGATTATAGAAAATACAAATACAAAAATAACATTTAGTTTTTGTGTTGTAGAATACGAAACCACAATTTTTAATTTTGTTTATAAAAATATAAATAGCAAAATTTCTATAAATTGTTATGAATACATTAAAGATTTTAATGTTGTTTTTTCTAATAGTTTTAATAGTAATAATCTGAATCTATTTTTATATAATTCCATTTTTGAAACTCAAGCAAATTATGACAACTATTATTCCTCTGCTGATATTCAAGTAAATGTAAGTAATAAAAATTTAAATGATTTTACCATATCTATTGATAATACTGAAATTGCTAAACTTGAAGAAAATTCTATAATTGCAAATGCCAAAGGTTCGTGCAAATTAAAAATAACAGCAAACGATGGCTCTAATTATTGTGAAGAATACGATATTTTTGTTGATAATGTAAATGTTCAAAATGTTGCAGTTAGTTTTGATGATAAAGAAATATTTGTTGGAGATAGTGTAAAGATAAATATGACATATTCGCCAATTTATGCAATTTGTGATTTGTACATGGTTTGTGATTATGGATTTAATATTGAAGAAAACACATTAACTGCACTTGATGAAGGAAATTTTAGAGTTTTTATAAAAGATAAATTATCTAATTATGAAACGAGCTTCATAATTACTGTAAAAGAAAAACTTTCGTATTATTTTGAAATTCAAGTGAATCAGTCGTTTTTAATTGAAAACAATGCGACATTTGTAGATAACATTTTAACTATTAACAATAACAAAGATTATATAATTGTGCCATTAAGTTATATTTGTGTTGTCGATAACAATCCTGATATAAATATTGATTGTGTTGTGAATATAAATTGTGATATTGACATGAATGTTTCTTATATTGCATATTCAAATGCAATAATATTTGAAATTGAAGGAAATGGTTGTATTGATGTGAAACTAATGTTGATTGAAAACAGTAATATATATTGTTGCTTTTCAATTATAGTCATGTAACATAAAAATATTTAATTATTTATTGACAAGTTCATTGTGTTTTGATAACATAACAAAGCAAATGAAATTGTATAGGGGTGTAGTTCATCGGTAGAATGAGAGTCTCCAAAACTCCAGAGGAGGGTTCGATTCCTTCCACCCCTGCCAAAAAAAAACACTAGTATGAGTAAATGCTCTTACTAGTGTTTTTATATTATGAGTAGATATATAAAGTGTTAAAGGGGA
>CALWEY010000097.1 GCA_944377435.1 uncultured Clostridia bacterium
AATATATCAATTGACCCAGGACTTAATAATCCGTTGTCTGCACATTGGTATGCTGTTGATTATGATAACAATATTTATGTAATAGCAGAACATTTTCAGGCAAAGAAGGGTATTGAGTATCACGCAAATATGATAAAAACAATTTGTGAAAAGTTGCATTGGCCAAAAACAAGTATGGGCTACATTTCAGCTCTTATTGACAGTGCAGCAAATCAAAAGACACTTGCAAGTGAAAAAAGCGTAACTGAACTTTTTTATGACTATAAAATATTAGTGAATCCAAAAGTTAACAAAGACCTTTTTAGTGGTATTCAAAGAGTTAAAACATATTTTAAAAATGCCAACGGGGTTAGAAAATTATTTATATTTAAAACTTGCACAAATTTAATAAGAGAAATTAAATCGTATTTTTGGGGAGATAGTGATGCTCCAATAAAAAAAGATGATCATGCACTTGACGAACTTAGGTACTATATTATGTCAAGACCAGAAAATATTGCTCCTAAACCTGCAAAAACTGAAATTCAAAAGGATAAAGAAAGATTATACAAAAAGATTAAATATGCAAGTTTTAGACATTAAACACATTAAAATATGAATAATTATGCAATTTTGTGTATATTTAATTTTTTAAAAAATATTTCTTTTTAATATTTATTTTAATCAATTAAATTATTTGTAAAAAACAATTATTTTGTGATATATTTAAAGTGATTAAACATAATAAAAATGGAGAAAAGATTTTTGAAAAAAATAAGTGTTCTGTTTTGTTGTATTTTTGCTTTAATTTTTTGTTTTGGTGTTTTCGCTTCACCATCAATTTATGCAGAGTCTGATATGGTATATGTGGAGATATCAAACATAGAAGGGTTACAAAATATTGAAAGTGATAAAAATTACATATTAACAAGTGATATTGATGCAAGTAGTGCAGTTAGTTTTTTGCCAATAACTCAGTTTAATGGCGTTTTAGATGGTAATGGTCATACTATAAAAAACTTAACTATTCAAGGCACTACAAGTGTTGCATTGTTTTTAAATACATTTAATGCAACTATAAAAAATTTGCAGTTGCAAAATATAAAAGTAAGTGCAACACAAACTCTAGATGGAGAGATAGTTAAAAGTTCTGTTTTGGTGGCAAATTCAACAAATACAAACATTGAAAATGTTTCTATAATAAATGGAACACAACAGGACGCAAACAACATAATTAACCTTAATTCAAAAACATCAATTTATTGTGGGCTTATTGTTGCTGATGCAAAAGGTGGAACAAAAATATCAAATTGTTATGTTGAAGGAAATATAACGGTTGATGGAAACAACAATCAAAAATCGTATTATGTTGGTGGTTTAGTTGGAAATCTTGAAAACTCACAAGTTTATAATACAGTATCAGATATAAACATAGTTGGATTAAATTTAAATCAAAACTTAAACAACAATAATTTATATGTTGGAGGAATGTTTGGTTTTGTAAAGGGGACTCAAACTTCTATCTTAAATAATATACTAACTGGCAGTGTTTCTATTGACAATTTAAACGAAGAAAATAATGTTGCTTCATTTATTGGGTATATGTCTTGTCCTAATGAAATGCCAAGCAACTTAAAAATAAATTATTTTTACACCACACAAAGTAATAAATTTATCGGAAATTACAATCAATTAAAAAATAGTTTTTCTGCACAAGAAATAACCTTTAATGTTGACTTAATAACCATGCAAACAGTTTCGTTAGATACTTTATTTTTAAAAGATAGTTATCAAAATTCTCTTATGTTTGACATAAAAAAGATGTGGAATTTTGATTCTGTTTGGCAAATAGAAGAAAGAGTATCACTTCCAACTCTTCAATCTTTTTCAACTTTTAATTATGAATTAAATGAAGATTTAAGTTTTACATCTTTAACAAAACCACAAATTGATGAAAGCATTATAAATTTTATAGAGCCAACAACTTATCAATATAATTACGGCGAAGATATTTATATAGCAGGAAATATTACAACATCTTACAACATTAATAAGTTTTATAGCATATCTGGATTAAGAAAAAATAACAGTACATTGTTTTTAAATCAAGATGTTTTAGATGTTATAAATAATGAACTAGTTTCAAAAATAGAATTAGATGAAAACACAAATCAATATACATTGGGCTCTAATGTTGTTGTTGAGAAAAGTGCAAATTTAAATGGTTACGATTTTAGTGTATATAACTTTAATAATGGAAATATTTATTGGGGAAATTATCAAACCCAACAAAAAGAAGATGTCCATGTATACTTTATTAAAAATTGTAATTTGTCAAATCAAGGGGAATATGGATTTTTGTTGCAACAAACAAAATATACTTTAACAGTTTCAACAGAAAATGCCGATCATGGAACAGTTAGAAGAGCAACAGCAGATTCAAGTGTAAAGAATGAAAGAATTGACGATGTTATTGTTTATGGACAAAATATAAGTTATATTGCAACTCCAACAGATGATTTTGCATTTAACAGTTGGAAATTAAATGCTGAGCAAGAAACAGATTTAACCAACTTATCAACAATCAGTGCTGTTTTTGATGAAAAAGCATTTATGCAAGGTGGAATATTTGAAGGATTAACGCTTGGCGAAAATAATCTAACTTTATATGCAACATTTACTAAAAATGTTTGCGAAATAACAATTAAATTTGCAATAAATGACCAAATTGTTGACGATAATTTATCAAAAGTATATTTTGATGGAATAGAACTTACAACAACAAATGATGTGTATTTGAAAAAAGTAAAAATGGGAACAGAGCACACAGTGAAAATAAATATTCCAGCAGAGTATGAAATAACAAATTGGTATCTTAGTGATGGAGTAAATAATTTAGGCATTATTGCACTACAGCAAGAAGAAATAGAACTTTCAACAACAACCGACGATGATGAAATTATACTTGTTGTTAATCTATTTAAAGAAGTAGATGACATTACATCAAACTCCGCTATTTGGTGGATAATTGGTGGAAGTGTTGGAGGAGTTTTAATTATTGGGCTTGTAATATTTTTAATAGTTAAGAAAAGAAAAGATAATTCATATAAAAATTATTATTATTAAAAATAATTGTCATAAAATATAGAAATTAAAAAAAATAAAATATATATTATAAATGAAAAAAGTCAGGTAAATTACTTGGCTTTTTTTGGACATTTTTAATATATATTTTTTTATTTTATTTATTATTTTTTATTTAATAAAAATAAGGGGCAAACATGAAAAAAAATAAATCGTCCCCTAAACAAGTAATTGAAGAAGCCTTGCTAAAAAAAGCGTTGGGTTATGATTGTGATGAAGTTATTGAAGAATATGCTATTGATGAAGATGGAAACGAAAAATTATTAAAGAAAAAAATAACAAAAAAACATGTTTCTCCAGACATTCCAGCAGCAAAAATCCTTTTAGAACAATATTCAAATAATACTCAATCTAAATATGAAAGCATGACAGAAGAAGAGCTAAGGCAAGAAAAATTAAATTTAATAAAATTATTGCAAAATGAGGGGGAAAAATAATGGAAATTAAAAAGTGCAATTTAAAAACAAAATGTGATATTGGGGGTTGCAAAAATTTAGCCAATTTTTCAATTTATAACGAGCAAGAAACAAAACCAATATTAAATATTTGTGAAAAATGTTCAAAGGAAATTTATAACACTTTAGGTAAAATAAACACGCCAAAAAGTATTCCTGCACCATTTAAAAATCAAAAGAAAGTCAAGTTGGAGGCAAAATGAAAATTGAAGAGGGAATAGTTGATAAAGTTTTAGAAGACTTTAAAAAACGACAAAACGATAGAAGACAGTTTGAAGCAATATGGCAACTTAATATGAATTTCTTCATGGGAAATCAATATTGCGCAATTGCTCAAAACAGCGAAGTTGAAGAATATGAAAAACAATATTTTTGGCAAGAGCGAGAAGTATATAATCACATTGCTCCAACACTTGACATAAGGTTTGCAAAACTGCAAAAAGTTAGACCAACAATGTCAATAATTCCAGCATCAACTGATGACAGTGATATTAAAACTGCAAAACTTTGTAAAAAAATTTTAAACTCAATATACAACCGTCAAGATATAAGCAAACTTATATGTGATGCAACAAAATGGAGTGAAATTTGTGGAACAAGTTTTTATAAAATTGTTTGGAATGAAAACTTGGGCGACACCATTGCAAAAAAAGGTGATGAAGAAATTAAACTAGGCGATATTGAAGTGACGGTTTGCAGTCCTTTTGAAATTTATCCGGACAATACTTGCACAGAAAATTTAGATGATTGTCAAAGCATCATTCATGCAAAAGCATACCATGTTGACGATATAAAAACAATTTATGGTGTTGATGTAGAGGGCGAAGACATAAATGTGTTTTCACTAGACAACACATCATCTGGAATTGGCGGACTTGGTTACAACACAAGGACGAGCAGGGTTGTTAGTGGCATAAAAACAAACAATGCTATAGTAATAGAAAAATATGAAAAACCATCGGTAAAATTTCCAAATGGCAGATTTATTGTTATTGCAGGAGACAAACTTGTTCATTATGGTGAATTGCCATTTATAAATAAAGCAAACGGACAAAGGGGATTCCCTTTTATAAAACAAGTAAGTATAGAACAAACAGGTTGTTTTTGGGGAACAGGGGTTGTTGAAAGATTGATTCCTGTTCAAAGGGCATACAATGCAGTTAAAAACAGAAAACATGAATTTTTAAATCGAGTGTCTATGGGTGTACTTACTGTTGAAGACGGGAGTGTAGACTTAGATAATCTGGAAGAAGAAGGACTTTCACCGGGCAAAATTTTAGTTTACAGGCAAGGCTCTTCTGCTCCACGCTTTATGACAGCAAATTCTGTTCCAACAGATTTTGAGAGAGAAGAAGAAGCACTGCTTGCTGAGTTTATGGTTATATCGGGAGTGTCAGATGTTTTATCAAATTCTTCATCTTACACAAATTTAAGTGGTGTTGCTTTGCAACTTTTAATAGAACAAGACGATTCAAGAATATCTCCGACTTCGGATAGAATAAAAGAATGCATAAAAGAATTAGGTGGACATATTTTAAGACTTTATAAACAATTTGCAACACTTCCAAGACTTACAAAGGTTATGGGAGATAATGGAGAGCTGGAAGTTTTATATTTTGTTTCAAGTGATATTTCAAGCGAAGACATAGTGTTTGAAAGCGATACCGAAATAACGGAAAGTTTAGCACAAAGAAGGTCAATGGTTTTTGAACTTTTAAACGCTGGGCTACTTCAAGACGAAAATGGCAAACTTTCAAACAGAATGAGATTAAAAGCTCTTGACCTATTAGGTTTTGGTATTTGGGAAAATTCACAAGACTTAAATGAATTGCACACAAAAAAAGCTTCTACTGAAAATATTGAACTAAATAGAAATAAAGAAGTGAAGGTATGCGAAATAGACAATCACGATTTGCATATAAACGAACACATTGCTTTTATGCTTGGCAATGAATATAAAAAGCAATTAGAAATAAATCCAAAAATAGAAGAAACATTTTTAAAGCATATAAGACAACATAAACAAATGAAACAAATGGAAAATCAATTATCAGTAAATCAAAATAAGGAGTAAAAAATGGAAGATGATAAAGTTTGGGAACAACCTAAAGATTTAGATAATGTGCCCGTGGCAGATGCCAAAATTGATGATAGCACGCCTTCGTCAAATCAAAATGGCTCCCAATTAGGAAAATTTAAAGATGCCGAAAGTTTACTTTCTGCCTATAACAGTTTGCAGGCAGAGTTTACTAGAAAGTGTCAAAAACTTAGCGAACTTGAAAATAAACAGCAAAAAGAAGAAGAAAAGGCGTCTACGCCGGTTTATTTAAAAGAAGATTGGCAAAACAAAGTTTCAAGTTTTTTGTCAAATAATCAAGGCGCAAAAAAATTTGCTAGTGAAATTTCACAAGAGATTTTAACAAATCCATCACTTAAAAACGAAGATAATGCACTAGATATTGCTTGGGCAAAAATTGTAAGTAAAAAATATAAAGAACCCGAAGAAGTTTTAAATGATGACAAATTTGTTAATGATTTTGTACTTAGTAACGAACAAATAAAACAAAAAATTCTTTCTAATTACATAAAGGATATAGAAAGTAAAAAAATTCCACCTTTTGTTTCAACTTCACAAGGTGGTAACATTGCCTTTCAAACTCCAAAAAAGGCAAACACTTTAAGCGAAGCAAAACAATTAGTGGAAGCAATTTTAAATAAGAGAGGAGATTAAAATGGTTACACTACAAAGTGCAGAAAACGCACTAAAAACAGTATATCTTGGAGTGGTTAGCAATCAATTAAATACAAATGCAAATCCGCTTCTTGGAAAAATTAAACAAACAAGCAAAGATGTATGGGGAAAAGAAGTTAGAAAACTTGCTCCATACGGAATAAACGGTGGTATTGGTGCAGGAGCAGAAACAGATCCACTTCCACAAGCTGCCGGAAACAATTATGTTCAATTTGTTTCTGACCTTAAAAACTTATACGGAAAAATTGAACTAAGCGACAAAGCAATAAGAGCATCACAAAACAATGTTGGTGCATTTGTAAATCTTTTAAACGATGAAATGGAAGGTTTAATTAAAGCATCAAGTTTCAACTTTGGAAGAATGTTGTTTGGTGATGGAACAGGACTTTTAGCAACAATAACAAATTTTGACGAATCAAAAGTTATCACTTGCGACAGCGTTAGAAATTTAATTGAAGGTATGGTTATAGATATTTATAACGAAGACACAAAAGTTACTGGCGGACTTAGAATTACTTATGTTGATAGAGTAAACAAAAAGGTTCACATAGCATTCCCTTCAACTTTTGGTGAAACAATATCAAACGGTTATACAATTTATGTTCAAAATTCAAAAGGTTATGAAATTTCAGGTCTTGGCAAAATTTTCTCAAATTCTGACACACTTTACGGAGTTTCAAGAAAAGAATATCCTTGGCTTAGTCCTTATACAAAAACAGAAGCAGGCGAAATTTCTGACAGCTTAATACAAAGTGCAATAGACTTTTTGGAAGAAGTTAGCGGAAGTAGTATCAACTATATTGCTTGTTCAAGCAAGGTAAGAAGAGCATACCAAGAATATTTAGGCGCATACAGAAGAAATATTGATGTTATGGAACTTGCTGGTGGATATAAAGCACTTACATACAACGGTATTCCTGTTGTTGCAGACAGATTCGTTGAAGATGATGCAATGTATTTACTCAACACTGATGATTTCACACTTCATCAACTTTGTGATTGGAAATGGCTTGAAGGTGAAGATGGTAAAGTATTAAAACAAAATGCTGGCTTCCCAACATACACAGCAACTCTTGTAAAATATGCAGAACTAGTTTGCGACAAACCAAACGGACAAGCAAAAATTTCTGGTATCTTATCAACTGTAACAAATCCATTTACAACTGTTATATCTAACTAACTTATAAATTAGTGGCAGACCTAAAAAGTCTGCCATTTAATTTAATAATGGGGGAAAAATGTTAATTGAATTAAAACAAGACGCTTTGTTTGTAACTGAAAGGTTAAAAGAAATCGACCAAAGCTATTATCTAGTTTTTAACACCATAAAAGGAAAGTATGAAGTCCATTCATACGCTCAAAATGGTTGCACATATTGTTTAACTTGCCCACACGAAGCACTTGATGAAAGGCTGGTGGAACTGACAAGAAAAACAAGGCGAGAAAATTTAAATGAACTTTTAAAAGAAATAGACAAAGAAAACGAAAAAATTGAAAGACAAAACATAAAAAATCAAAAAGAAATGTTAAATTTGGAGGAAAAATAGATGACAACAAAACAAGTATTATATTTAACGGCAACTTTTTTGGGTAAAGAAGACCTATTAAACTGTCCGTATTTTACAGGTGAAGAAGGCGAAATTTCAGCCGAAGACCAAAAAGAACTAGACATTTTAAACAGATGTTTAAATTTAATTGTCAGCGAAATTTCCACCGATTATTTACCTATTTACAAACAAAAAAATGTCAGTTTTGTAAACAAAGAATTAAAACTAGATAGCGTTGATGAAAACATCTATCAAATTGTTAAACTTCAAGATGAATATGGTTCAGCTGTTCGCTTTAAAATTTATGATGACACAATTAAAGCTGATGTTAAAAATGCAATAATAACTTACACATCTTTTGCCGATAAATGTGAACTAGACGGAAATGTAGAAAACTTTTCTGGCAAGGTTGCAGACAGAGTTTTAGCATACGGTACTGCTATGGAATATTCTTTTATTAGTTCTTTATATGATGATGCAACAATTTGGGAATCGAGATACAAAAATGCACTTCTAATTATATCTCAAAAAAAACACAATGTTGTTATGCCTAAACGGGGGTGGTTTTAATGTTTTATCCAAAATCTTTAATAACAAAAAAGGTTACGGACTATAAAATAACTTTTAGTGCTTTTCAAAGTGGTATGAACACAGAAATAGATGAAGGTATTTTGCCATATAAATACGCAAAGAGTTGTTATAACTATTGCATAGAAAACGGTGCACTTAAAGACGGAATAGGATTTGAAGAACTCACACTTCCGGTTAGTTATGATGATTTAAAAACAGAACGAAAAATTATCTTTGAAAAAGATCAAGAAGTAAAAGAATTGTGGGTGTATAAATACTTTAATCAAAAAGAAAATATAGCAGATTATAGACTTTTATATTATGTTACAAACGGAACAATTAGATGGTTTTCGCTTATAAGTCCATATCCATACACTTTTGGTCTTGCAAGTATCATTTATTCACAGGGTGTGCCAAAAGGCATAAATTATAGGCTAGACGGCGTAGATTATATGATTTTTTCTTCTGCAACAGATGGTATGTGGAAATATACATCAAACAAAATGGCACAAAAAGTTGAAAATGGACCAAGCATTGTATCTATGTGTCTTCACTATGAAAGACTATTTGCAATTATAGAAAACGGAGAAAGGAATAGGCTTAGTTTTTCAGCAAACTTAGATCCAACAAATTGGAATGAATCACTTGATGAAGGTGGTTTTATTGATATGCAAGACGAAAGAGGACCATTAAACAGTGTTGTTAGTTTTAACGATTATGTTTATGTTTTTAGAGATTTTGGCGTTGCAAAACTTTCTGCCTATGGCGATCAATCTTCGTTTAGTGTAAGTCAGTTGTTTGTGTCAAGTTCAAAAATATACGGCAAATCTGTTTGTGTTTGTGGCGATCAAATTATATTTTTGGCAAGAGACGGACTGCATACTTTTAATGGTTCAACAACATCAAAATTAACTTTGGGAATAGAAACGCTTTTAAACAATGTTACTAATGAGAACTGTTGTGCAATGTACCATAACGGAAAATATTATCTTGCTTGCAAACTAGATTTTAATGATGATGAAAAAATTGGTTGCGAAAGTTATGAGGGCGGCTTTATAAACAACGCCTTAATTGAACTAGATTTAAAAACGGGTGACATAAGTGTTTCAAGGGGAGTTGATATTTGTTCCATGATTATGGTAGACAACGGATATTTTTGTAAAGTTGCTGCCTGTTTTAATGGTGAACATCGTTTTAAAATTGGTCAGATGACAAGAGATGGTAAACTTTTTGGAACTCCACTTAAAAAGTGTTGGACAACCCCTAAAAGCAATTTGTCATATCCAACCAAGGTAAAAAGAATAAAAGAAGTACTAATCAAAACAAAATCACCTTGCAAAGTAAAGATAACAACTGAAAAACAATCAAAGACTTACAATGTGGCAGGTTCAACAAAAACTCAAAGATTAAAAACAAATTTATTTGGCGAACAAGTTGAAGTGTCTTTCATTTCACAAACAAGCGATGAAACTGAAATATCATGTCCACAAATAACAATTGGGGTAACATCATGATAGATGTCAATTTAATTAAATATTTTAACAAGTTAGAACAAAGAAAAAACAATTATTTAAGCAGGGGGAATAAAGATGTATCAATACACTTTTAGTAATAAAGATACCGAAGAATTAACCGAAAAAACAAAAAACTATTCAAATATGTTGCAAGGTTTTGAAGATGTCGATAAAAAATTTTCATCACAAGATGAAGGATCTCTTAATCTAGAAAAAAAGACATTTGAAAAATTAAGTGATGAAGAGATAGCAAAAAAAGCAGAAAACAGTTTAAGTGATTACAAAAATAGCGAACTTGAAAATATAAATAGTTCGTATGACGACAAAAAACAAAGCATAGATGAAGAGATAAATACAACAAAAACTGACGGCGAAGCACAAAAAAACGAAACAAAAGAACTATATTCTTCTTTAAAACAAGAAGCGTCAAATGACGCAGTAAAAAGGGGACTTAGCCGTTCGTCAATTGTGATAAACATATTAGATGCTTTCGACCAGAATATGATTAAAGAATACAACAAAATAAACGACGAAATAACTTCTAAAATAGATTCATTAAACAATCAAAAAAATTTGTTAAACGAGCAAAGGGAAAATGCATTAAATGCTTTTGATATAACCTATGCCGTTAAACTTTCAAATAAGATTGATGAAATAAATCAAAGCTTATTGGAAGAAGAACAAAAAGTTTTAGAATACAATAATCAAATTGCTCAAAAAGAAGCCGAATATGAAGCAGAGCGTAAACAAAATGCATTAGATTATGCTGAATATGTAGAAAAATATGGATATGAAGGAATTGAAAAAATGAAGCAAGAAGAAAAATATCAAATTGCAAAAGATTACCTTATGTCTATGAGCAAAGAAGAAGCATTAAACGAACTCAATTCAAATAGGTTATTTAATTCTGAACTTGGTTCAATAAACTTTAACAAATTGAAAGTACTACTTAGCGAAAGAAAAGATTAGGGCTTTTATGTGGGACGAGGTTTTTTCTGTTGCCTTAACAAACGGCATTTTTGCCTGTCTTTTTGTTGCCTTACTTGTTTATGAATTAAAAGACAGCAGGGCAAGGGAAAAGAAATATCAAAAAACAATAGATGTACTTTCGCTAAGGTTGTCTAGTGTTGAAACTATAAAAGAAGATGTTGGCGAAATAAAAAAAGTTGTAGTTTATAAAAAGGGGAAAAAATCTAATGAAAACATTTAAAAATAAAATAAAAACATACAGTTTTTGGACAGGACTTTCTGCTGCTGTGGTTATGCTTTGCAATGCGATTGCAAAATGTTTTGGATTTTCTATAAACGACCAAATAATTGAAGATGTAATAATGTCAATTTGCGGAGTCTTAGTTGCCTTTGGTGTTGTTTGTATGCCAATTAAAAAAGATGTAGACACAACACAAAAAGAACAAACAACAATAGAAGATGAAGATTTAACAAATCTAGAAAATAATGAAGAACAAACTCAAAACCAAACGCAAGATGATAGCCAAATTCAAGTGGTAGAAGATAAAAATCAAGATAAATAATAAAGAGCACCGATTATATAAATTTGTAATGCAAGTTTATAAAAATCGGTGTTTTTTCTTGCTTTTATTAAAATTTTAAAAAAACAGTTGATATTTTTAAGGTTATATAATATACTATTTTCAACTAATAAAGTTTTAAGTTAATATGGTGATTTGTTTATGATGTTTAAAAATTCGCTTAAATTGTTTATTGCAAATTTTTCAGTTTTTTGGAAATTGCTTTTATATAAAATTGTAGTTATATTAATTTGTGCTCTATTTTTAATACCAACATATTCGGCATGGTCGCATTGTTTGGGCACAGTAAATTTTGCTTCAATTTTAACAGATTTTGCAACAAAAACTGTATTTTTAAACACATCATCACTTTTAAGTAATATGTTTTTATTAGTTCAAGCATTTGTAGACGCACTTGCAGTTATGTTTAATGTTTTTCCTTTTGCGTTTTTCTATTCTATTTTTGTTGTTTTAATACTCTTACCATTTTTATTAGGTTTAAGCAGTATTCCAACAGGGGAAGGACTATATTCATATATGGCAAGTTTGTCTAAATCTAGTTTTTTGGCAACTTTTGTGAGTAAACTTGGTGTGTCAAGTGTGTATTCAATTTATAGAACACTAATCACATTGCCTTTCATTTTAATTTTAGGCTCAACTTTGTATGGTCTTTTATACCTCACAACATATGATGGGTTAATTCAAATATTTTTACCTGTTATTGTTGTTGTGTATTTTGTGTTTATGCTTTCGCTTTTAGTTACAACATTTTGCGGTTGGATGCCAGCAACTGTTGTGTTTGATTTAAAACCATCAAAGTCTTTTAAAAAAGGAATAAAAGCAGTATCAAGACGCTATTTTAGAGTGTTTTCTAGTGTGTTTGTAATATTTTTCTTTACAACAATGTTCTCAATGATGCTAACATCGTTTTCGCTTATTGCACTAATTCCACTTGCATCTGTTTCTATTTTAATGCTTGAAATGGTAATGTTTTTTGAAAGTCAGGGCATGAGATATTATGTTGACCTTGATTCGATTATATCGCCAAAAAAACTTGAACAATGCGACAAATTTGATAAAGTAAAAAATATAATTTAATAAAAAACAACACAAATTCAAAAGATAAAAGCAAGAATAATGTTCTTGTTGATTTTTCGTGAAATAAAAGGAGTAAAAAATGGAAGAAAAAACAAGTGATGACAAAATAATTGAGCAGTTAAAATCACTTATAAACAACAATGAAACGGTGAATAGTTTAAAAGAAAAAGAAGTTGTTGCACCAAAACAAAAAACAAAACTTAGAAGGCAACACACAAATAGAGTTAAAAATGTTGAACAAAACAAAACAAACAAAAATGAACAAAATAACAATGCACAAACAAATGATAATGTTATAAAAAAACATGATAAATCTTCAAAGGTAAAAATAACATTCTTGGGGGGAGTTGGAGAAATTGGAAAAAACATGACAGCAATCGAGTACGAAAATGAAATGATTGTTGTAGATTGTGGAATGACTTTCCCAGACGAAGACTTGCCAGGTGTTGATGTTGTTGTGCCAGATATAAGCTATTTAATTCAAAATAAAAACAAGTTAAAAGCGTTTATTATCACACACGGACACGAAGACCACATTGGTAGCATACCTTTTGTATTAAGTGATGTAAATGTTCCAATTTATGGTTCAAGACTTACACTAGGACTAATTGAGAACAAACTTAAAGAGTATCCAAAACTAAAATACAAGCTTGTTGCAGTAAAACCAAAACAAGTTTTAAAAATAGGCAATTTTGCAATTGAATTTATAAACGTCAACCACTCTATTGCAGGAGCGCTTGCTCTTTGCATAAACACACCATGTGGAAATATTATTCACACAGGCGACTTTAAAATTGATTTTGAACCTGTTACAGGTGAAACAACCGATTTAACAAGATTTGGAGAACTTGGCAGAAAAGGAGTAAACTTACTTTTGTGTGAAAGTACCAATGTTTGTAGACCAGGTTATTCTATGAGCGAATCTAATGTTGGCAGAGTTATGGATTCTATATTTGAAAAGCACCCAGACAACAGATTGTTTGTTGCAACTTTTGCGTCAAACATTCAAAGAATGCAACAAATACTTGATTTAGCAGAAAAATATAAAAGAAAAGTTGCATTTTCTGGAAGAAGTATGATAAATGTTAGCGAAGTTGCGTCAAAACTTGGAGAACTTAAATATAACAAAGAAAACATAATTGACATAGACAAAGTTGCTTCGTATCCTGACAAAGAAGTTTTAATTATGGCAACAGGAAGTCAAGGCGAGTCTATGAGTGCACTTTCAAGAATGGCATCTGGCGACTTTAAGGGAATTGATCTTGACGAAAATGATTGTATAATTTTGTCATCATCTCCAATTCCTGGAAATGAAAAATCTGTATACAACTTAATAAACACTTTGTATAAAAAAGG